>NZ_JAGIQB010000009.1:0-176370 GCF_017815025.1 Cupriavidus phytohabitans | reverse complement strand
TCCAAGCAGCGAAAATTCGAACGACTCAGACGAGGGACTGGAAAATATGCAACATTGTAGGCGGCGTACTGTCGCCGCTGCTGGCCAACGTCCTGTTAGATGAGGTGGACAAGGCGTTGGAGCGCCGCGGCCATTGCTTTGTGCGCTATGCCGATGACGCGAACGTGTACGTGCGCAGTCGGCGGGCGGGCGAGCGGGTGATGGCGCTATTGCGGCGGCTGTACGGCAACCTGCGTCTGAAGGTCAACGAGGCAAAGAGCGCGGTGGCGAGCGTGTTTGGCCGCAAGTTCCTCGGCTACAGCTTCTGGGTGGCTGCCGGGGGGGTGATCAAGCGCAAAGTGGCAGTTAAGCCGCTGCTGACGTTCAAGCAACGCATCCGCGAACTGACCCGTCGCTCAGGTGGGCGGAGTCTGCAGGCAGTGGTGGATCGGCTGCGGCCCTACGTTCTGGGCTGGAAGGCCTACTTCCGGTTGGCGCAAACGCCCAAGATCTGGCGAGAGCTGGACAAGTGGATGCGTCACCGGCTGCGAGCCATCCAGCTCAAGCACTGGCGCCGTGGTCGGGTCATTTACCGAGAGTTGCGTGCCCTGGGTGCTACAGCTGACGCCGCCAGGCAAGTAGCGGCGAGTGGCCGGTGCTGGTGGCGCAACAGCGGGGACTCGCTGAACCGAGTCCTGACCATCGCCTACTTCGATCAGTTGGGCATGCCCCGCCTCACTTAACCTCAACCTCTCGAACCGCCCGGTGCGGACCCGCATGCCGGGTGGTGTGGCAGGGGCGCAGCCAGTGCGGCTGCCCCCTATGCCGATTCCGCGCCCGGCGTCGCTATTGCGTCGCCACCGTGCTGGCTGGTTGCAGCCGCGCCTGCTCCAGCCTCTGCCGCAGCGTGGCCATCACTGCGGCGGTCGCCTGTTCGCCCGCGAGCACCGCGCGGTTGCGGGCGTTGAAGTCACTGCCTCCCATGTCGGGCAGTTCGGGGCGGATCACCACGTCGGCGCGCGACAGCGCCATCTTGTTGATCGACTGGCCCATGATCGCGGTGGTCTGCAGCAGTACGCCGCTCTGGCCGGCGTTCTTCTGCGCCGACGGGTCGGCGGAGATATTTACCGCGATGACGAAGTCGGCGCCCATGGCGCGCGCCGAGTCGACCGGCACCGGCTCGACCAGTCCGCCGTCGACGTAGTCATGCCCCTGGATCGACACCGGCTGGAACACGCCTGGCACGCTGCTCGATGCTCGCACCGCCTGCCCGGTATTGCCGCGGCGGAACAGGATCTTTTCGCCGGTCTTCAGGTCGGTGGCGACGATGCCCAGCGGCAGTTTCATCGCTTCGATCGGCCGGTTCTGCACCTGGCGGTTGACGTAGTTCTGCAGCGCCTCGCCCTTGAGCCAGCCGCCGAAACGGGTGCCGAAGGGCAGGGCCCAGTCGGCGATCGACGCCTCGTCCATGGTCAGCGCCAGCTGGTTCAGCTTGAAGCCGTCCAGGCCACTCGCGTACAGCGCGGCCACAACCGCGCCGGCGCTGGTTCCGGTCACCAGGTCGGCATGGATCCCCTGCGCCTCGAGCGCCTTGATCACACCGATATGGGCAAAGCCGCGCGCGGCGCCGCCGCCAAGCGCCAGGCCGATCCTGACCGGGCGCGGAGTGGGCGGGGTGGTGGGCGCGGTTGCCGCCGGCGGCGAAGTGCGCGGGCCGAATGCGCAGCCTGCCAGCAGGGCGGCCGCGGAGAGGCCAAGGAAATGACGTCGTTGCATGAAGCGGATCAGTAAATCAGGTGTGGCCTGCCGGTAATGGGGGTGACATATGACGTAAGCGCTGCTTTGTGCGGCTTGGCGTCGGCTCGCCCGGCGACCGGCACGATCTCAGACCGGCGCAAGCATAAATGATTCCGCGCACGCCCGGCGCCATGCCGAGGGCGGCGGAACGTGCTTGTATAATGCAAAGCCTGCATATACCAGCCCGCGCGCGCCGCTGCGCGCGGGCTTTCTCGTTTCTGCCCCTGACCATGACCCAACGCGTCCGCACCCGCTTTGCGCCGAGCCCGACCGGCTTCATCCACCTCGGCAACATCCGCTCCGCGCTCTATCCCTGGGCCTTCGCCCGCCGCATGAAGGGCGACTTCATCCTGCGCATCGAAGACACCGACGTCGAGCGTTCGTCGCAGGAAGCGGTCGACGTGATCCTGGAGAGCATGGCCTGGCTGGACATGGACATCGACGAAGGCCCGTTCTACCAGATGCAGCGCATGGACCGCTATCGGGAGGTCGTGGCGCAGATGGTCGATGCCGGCCTGGCCTACCGCTGCTACATGAGCACCGCGGAACTCGACGCACTGCGCGAGGCCCAGCGCGAGCGCGGCGAGAAGCCTCGCTACAACGGCTTCTGGCGCCCGGAAGAGGGCAAGGTCCTGCCCGAGCCGCCCGCCGGCGTGGATCCGGTGATCCGTTTCAGGAACCCGATCGGCGGCAGCGTGGTGTGGGACGACGCGGTCAAGGGCCGCATCGAGATTTCCAACGACGAACTCGATGACCTGGTGATCGCGCGCCCGGACGGCACGCCCACGTACAATTTCTGCGTGGTGGTGGACGACCTCGACATGAAGATCACGCACGTGATCCGCGGCGACGACCACGTCAACAACACCCCGCGCCAGATCAACATCATCCGCGCGCTCGGTGGCACCGCGCCGGTCTACGCGCACCTGCCGACCGTGCTGAACGAGCAGGGCGAGAAGATGAGCAAGCGCCACGGTGCCATGGCCGTGACCGGCTACCGCGACGAAGGCTACTTGCCCGAAGCCGTGCTGAACTACCTGGCCCGACTGGGCTGGGCCCACGGCGATGCCGAGATTTTCTCGCGCGAGCAGTTCGTCGAGTGGTTTGACCTGGAACACCTGGGCAAGTCGCCGGCGCAGTACAACCCGGAAAAGCTGGCCTGGCTGAATAACCACTACATCAAGGTCGGCGATAACCAGCGCCTGGCCGAATTGACGCGGCCGTTTATCGAAGCGCTGGGTGGCAAGGTGGAAGGTGCCGATCTGGTCGGCGTGGTGGCCCTGGTGAAGGATCGCGCCAACACGCTGAAGGAAGTCGCACAGGCCGCGCTGCTGTTCTATCGGGGCGAGCCGCAGGCGGATGCCGCGCTCAAGGCCGAGCACCTGACGCCGGAGATCCAGCCCGCGCTGGCCGCGCTGTCCAGCCAGCTGGCCGCGCTGCCGGAGTGGAAGCGTGAAGCCATCAGCGCGACGTTCAAGGCGGTGCTGGCCGAGTTCGGCCTGAAGATGCCCAAGCTGGCCATGCCGGTGCGCCTGCTGGTGGCGGGCCAGCTGCAAACGCCGAGCATTGACGCGGTGCTGGAGCTGTTCGGTCGCGACACGGTGCTGCGCCGCCTGGGCGCCGGTTTCGCCGCGTAAAAAATCTCGCAAAAGTCCGTGCCGGGGGCTTGCGCTCCGGGCCGGAGTTGCGCATAATCTCGTTCTCCCTGCAGCGCGGTCGCCGACCAAGCGGGCTGACGGATCCGCAAGGATCTTCGTGATCTCCAGGCTTTTTAGAAAGCACAGAGAAAAGCGAAAAAGTTAAAATGGGAGCTTGCAAAGATTAGTGGTTGATATATAATCTTGGCTTCGCTTGAAACGGTAGTTAAATCAAGCGAAAATAACGCAAGTTGCAGTAAGTTAGCGGTACTATGGGGCTATAGCTCAGCTGGGAGAGCGCTTGCATGGCATGCAAGAGGTCAGCGGTTCGATCCCGCTTAGCTCCACCAAGATTTGGGTGTCATCCAGTCAGTATCGGATGACGCCAGACGGAACGTGTTGAAAGACAAGTTTCTGTCCCCTTCGTCTAGAGGCCTAGGACATCACCCTTTCACGGTGAGTACAGGGGTTCGAATCCCCTAGGGGACGCCAAAACAGCCGGGCGTAATCAGACGTCCAGCAGTCGTCTCAAGCCAATGCTTGAAACGACGCCGACTAAGGAGTGGTAGTTCAGTCGGTTAGAATACCGGCCTGTCACGCCGGGGGTCGCGGGTTCGAGTCCCGTCCACTCCGCCAAAACTAAACCCGCTTGGTTAATCGCCATGCGGGTTTTTCTTTTAGGGTGAGGGATTATGTTGATAATCGCTTCGGCAACAGTAAAAAATGTTGCAACCGTTGCGGAAATCGATATATAATTTTCACTTCGCTGCAAACACAGCAGTTTGTGAAAGCCGCGAAAGCAGTATCAGGCAGTTACCCGTATGGGGCTATAGCTCAGCTGGGAGAGCGCTTGCATGGCATGCAAGAGGTCAGCGGTTCGATCCCGCTTAGCTCCACCAAGGATTCGGGAGGCGTCAAAAAAAGATGCTTCCCAAGCGTGAAAAGGTCTGTTAGAATGTCGGACTTTCCAGCGCAAGACAGAAAACGCGTTGTAAAACAAGTTTCTGTCCCCTTCGTCTAGAGGCCTAGGACATCACCCTTTCACGGTGAGTACAGGGGTTCGAATCCCCTAGGGGACGCCAAAACAGCCGGGCGTAATCAGACGTCCAGCAGTCGTCTCAAGCCAATGCTTGAAACGACGCCGACTAAGGAGTGGTAGTTCAGTCGGTTAGAATACCGGCCTGTCACGCCGGGGGTCGCGGGTTCGAGTCCCGTCCACTCCGCCAAAATTAAACGCCCGCGCAAGCGGGCGTTTTTCTTTTCTGCTCCGGCTATTTCTTACGCATCGGTATAGAGGCACGCCCGCGGCAAGCGCAGGCGCGTGATCGAAGCTGCGATCGGCTCAGTCCTCCACCTCGGCGCTTACCCGCGCGAAATACCGCACCAGCAATCCGCCGGCAATGGCAAGGCTTACGCTGTTGGCCAGCCAGAACCCACTGGCCCCCTGGGTGAACGCCGGCAGGCCTTCGATCAGGCCGAACCCCAGCACATAGCCGCCGCCCAGCCCGATGCCCCACAACGACCCGGCGTAGATCAGCGTTGGAATCACCGCGATCTTGTAGGCGCGCAGGATAAACGCCGTCATCACCTGCACGGCATCGAACGCCTGGTAGAAGGCCACGAACAGCACCAGCGGCAGCGCGGCCGCCACCACGGCGGGATCGCTCGCATAGGCGTGCAGGATGGGTTCGCGCAGCAGCCACAGCAGCAACCCGGTCAGCATGGCCAGTGCCACGGCCGCACGGATGCCGCGCCAGGCAATGCGGCTTGCACCGGCGAGATCGCGTGCGCCGACATGCTGCGCGACCAGCGTCGAGGTGGCGATGCCCAGCGACAGCGGCAGCATGTAGGCAACGGCGCCCAGATTGGCGATGATCTGGTGCCCCGCCAGGGTGACCGTGCCCAGCCGCGTGATAAAGATCGACATCAGCGTGAACGAGGTGATCTCGATCAGGTAGGTCAGCCCCATCGGCACGCCCAGGCGCAGCAGCGCGCGCAGCGGCGCGGCTGCCGGCCAGCTCCAGGTGGCGAAGATCCGCAGCGGCCGGTAGGCGGCGCTGTGGCGCAGGATCAGCAGCCCGGCGATGCACCACGTCCAGCTGATCAGCGTCGAGGCCAGCCCGCAGCCGGGACCGCCCATGGCGGGCACACCCAGGCCGCCGTGGATAAACCAGGCATTGAGCGGAATCTTCAGCGCCAGCCCGCCGACCTGCAGCACCGTGACCATGATCGGGCGCGACATCGCATTGTTGAGCGCCGAATAGATGCGGAAGGCGAGCGCCGCGGGCAGCCCGAAGGCGCCGAAATGCAGGTAGGCGGTGGCCTTCTCGACCAGCTCGGGCGGCGCCTTGGCGAAGGTCAGCAGTGGTGCCGGGAAGGCCAGCAGCAGCACCCCGGGGACCGCCAGCGCGGCGCCAAGCCACGCGGCCTGCCGCACCTCGGCGCCGATCGCCTCGACGCGGCCGGCGCCATAGAGCTGGCCGGCGACAGGCGCCAGCGCCTGCAGCACGCCCATCAGGCTGATATAGATCGTGATGTAGATCGAACCGCCAAGGCCGACGGCCGCAAGATCGGTGGCGGAAGCGCGGCCTGCCATCACGGTGTCGATAACGCCGAAGGCGATCACGGCCAGCTGGCCGGCCAGTACCGGCGCGGCCAGGCTGAAGATGCGGCGAAGGTCTTGGAACAGGGTCATTCAGGCCTCAGGGGCGATGTCAGGGGCGTAGACCGGGCACGATGCCCGCAGCCGCCTGCGGCCGGAATGGTTCGATGGCCCTGCGGGAGCTTAGCGGGGCTCGTACCGGTGCTGGATCAGGGCTGCCGCGGCAGGCGGCGGCGCGGCAGGTCGGGACGCGGGTGCACGGCGCGCGCGGTATCGACCAGCCGGTACATGCGGAAGCGCTCGTCGCGGTCCGCGGGGCGGCGGCCTTCCCAGATCAGCCGCCATTCGAAATGCGAGATATTGCCGGGCTCGCCATAGTCCACCGCATCGTGGCGCAGCAGTACGTCGCAGCCGTCGCCGGGTCCGCCAAAGCGGATATGGCCGAAGTAGGCGAACGACGCCAGCTGCGCATCGCCCATGCGGATCGGCTGCACGCACTGGTATGCGGGCGGCAGCGCCATCGCCGCGGCCTGCGCCACGTCACGGTAGGTCTTGCCGTAGTTGATCGACGGCAACCACAGCGTCATCGCCATCACCCACATCAGCGTGGTGCCGGCGGCCGAGATCACCACCGGCCGCCAGATCTGCTTGGGCGCGCGCGACAGGCGCCAGCGCACGATCAGCACCCAGGCAATGGTCGCCGCCAGCGCGATCAGCACCGCGGTGATCGTGAACTCATGCTGGTAGCCCGGCAACTGGCGAAACACGTTGCGCGCGACGCGCGGCGGCCAGCCGGTGGTCTTGGCGATCCACATGAACCAGACCGTGCCGCCGAAGATGGTGAAGAACAGCAGCGCGAACCAGTCGATCGCGTTGATCACGCCGCGCGCCAGCGTCGGCAGCGCGAAGGCTGCCAGCACCGCCATCGGCGGCAGCAGCAGGATGAACTGCACGTCGCCGCCGCTGCGTTGCAGGAACAGCAGCACCACGACAGGCAGCAGCACCGCCAGCGGCATGGCCACGTGGGCGGCACGGCGCATGCCGGCCCAGGCAACCCATGCCCACGCCGCGATCGGCCAGACCGGCCACGTGTACAGGAACAGGTTGCGCATGTTGAAGCCGAACGTCTGCATGTTCGGCGAACCATAGTTGCGCCGGTCATAGCGCGCCCATTCGCGGATAAAGGTCACGGCTTCGGTACGGTCCATCGCGCCGAAATACGCCGCGGCCAGCCAGGCCGCGACGATTAGCAGCGCCAGCGGGATGCCGATGGCGGCAAGCCGACGCCACGGCAGCGGCTTGCACGCCAGCGCGCAGACCGCGGTGCCGAACAGCAGCGCCAGCGGCAGGATGGGGCCGCTGGCCAGCGCCAGGCCGCCGAGCGCGGCGCCATAGACCAGGCTGCCCATCAGCGGCTTGTCGAGGCTACGCACCAGCGCATACAGCGCCAGCGCGATGAAGGCTACCTGGCCAACCTGCGGCGTGGTCTCGTGCCCGCGCATGGCCAGGCCGACGCAGGCGAGGAAGATCAGCAGCGCGCCGTCGGCCAGCGTGCGGCCATAGTCGCGCGCATTGGGCTGGCCGCCGAACGCATAGGCGAACGGCTGGACCTCGTCGCGCCGGCCCAGCAGGTAGGTGCTGTACCAGATGCAGGCGCAGGTCGAGAAGAAGAACAGGGCTGTGGCCAGGCGCGCGGCGTCGGTGGGTCCCAGCCAGCTGCCGAAGCCGCGGATCATCAGGGCGCCGATCCAGAACACCAGCGGGCCGTCTTCCGTGAAGGGCCGGCCGACGATGTTCGGCATCAGCCAGTCATGCAGGCCGCCGGTAGCCAGTTGCCACATCACTCCGAAGCCGGCGGCGTCCTCGTTCTTCCACGGATCGCGGCCGAACAGGCCAACCAGGCCGTAGATGATGCAGATCGCCAGCAGCAGCGCGCGCGGCAGGGCGCCGGTCGCGGCAGCGGTCAACTGGACGGGTGAAGTATTGGCTTGACGCATCGATGCTCGGGTCGGGCCGTGGCGCAATGGCGCGAAGGCCACAGTATCGCGCATGCGGCGGCCGCGAGGGCCGTGACATGCCGTAGAAGCCTCACGCGGGTGAGGGATTCCGGTGGATACAACAGTGAACAGTGCCGGCGCCGGTCGGCCGGTGGCACGCAACTGGCGGGCACAAAAGAAAAGAGGCAGCCGATGCTGCCTCTTTGCTGGTTCGCGCCGGCCCGGAGCATCTGTCCGCGGGCCGCGCGAAGCGGGGTTCGCCGAAAGCGATTACTTCGCAGCCTTGCCCAGCTTGTTGCCGAACTTCTGGCGGAACTTCTCGACGCGGCCAGCCGTGTCCATGATCTTCTGGGTGCCGGTGTAGAACGGGTGCGATTCCGACGAGACTTCGATCTTGGCCAGCGGGTATTCCTTGCCGTCCTTCACGATCGTGTCCTTGGTCTGGATGGTCGAGCGGGTGATGAAGCTGAAGTCGCTGGACATGTCCTGGAACACGACTTCGCGGTAATTCGGGTGAATGCCTTCTTTCATGATGAGTCCTTTCTGGTTGGGTAGCCAGTCCGTTGCGATCCGCGCTTTACTGCTGAATTCACCGCTGAAAACACGACGCGTCGACGAACGAACCACTTGCCGGTAACGGGCAAACCGGAATTATGGCAGAAAAACAATGACTTGGGGAAGAGTAAGAGGCATATCACGCGCTGCCCGGGCTGGAAGGCTGGATATGACTTTTTACTCACATCGCTGCGGGATCCTGGCGATAAAAAGAGGCTAGCGACTCGTAGATAACCGGCCAATGCCGGGACAGGCCGCCCGGCTCGACAAAAAATGCTTCCGACGTCACCGCAAAGAATTCGCCGGGTGTCTCGCTACCGTATGGGTCGATGATGCGCAGCGCCGGCGGCAGCCGTTCGGGATGCTCCCAATCCGACTCCTTGCGCGCCTCCCACGCCTCGGCAAAGCGGTCGTACTCGGTGAGGAAGGTTTCCGCCCACGCTTCAGCATCGATATCCGGATGCAGCACGCGCGAGAAGGGCGGTACGCCGTCCGGCTCGCCGTCGAGCATGTCCAGCTTGTGGGCAAACTCATGGATGACCACGTTGTAGGTGTCGGCCGGCAACTCGTGTTCGCTGTCGATGCCGGCGCCCGGCGTGTGCACGTCCGGCCAGGACAGGATCACGGGGCCATGTTCCCAGGCTTCGCCGCTGGCTTCCTCCACCACGCCGTGCACGAGGCCGATCTCGTCCTGCACGGTACGGCGGATAATGAATTCGCCGGGGTACAGCACGATGCCGTGCCAGCCACGGTACCACGCCAGCCCAAGCTTCAGGATCGGCACGCACGCCTGCACGGCGACGCTGACGACCATGTCGTCGGCCAGCGGCAGTTCGTGCGCGGTGGAGTATTCCTTCTCCGCAATGAACAGCGTGGCCAGCTCGCGCAGGGCGGCCAGGTCTTCGCTGCCATAGCGCTGCACGAACGGCAGCGTGGCGATGGTGCTCTCCCACAGGTCGTCGGGGATCGCATAGTGCTCCAGCTTGCGGGCCCTGGAGCGGGTGCGCAGGAAGGCAGTCAGTTTGCCGAGCATAGGAAACCCATCGGACAACAAAAAAAGCGTGCCGTGGCACGCCTTTTTGTTCGTCTTACGGCGCGTCTCTGAGCGGTATGCCGCAGCGAGGCTTAGCCGCCTCTGCGCATCATATCGAAAAACTCCGCGTTGTTCTTCGTGGCCTTCATCTTGTCCATGATGAACTCCATGGCCTGCACTTCGTCCATGTCGGAGATGAACTTGCGCAGCACCCAGATCTTCTGCAGGATGTCCGGCTTGATCAGCAGTTCTTCGCGGCGCGTGCCCGACTTGTTCAGGTTGATCGACGGGTAGACGCGCTTCTCGGCCAGGCGGCGTTCCAGGTGCACTTCCATGTTGCCGGTGCCCTTGAACTCTTCATAGATCACGTCGTCCATGCGGCTGCCGGTTTCGATCAGCGCAGTGGCGATGATGGTCAGCGAACCACCTTCTTCCAGGTTGCGCGCGGCGCCGAAGAAGCGCTTCGGACGCTGCAGCGCGTTGGCGTCGACACCGCCGGTCAGCACCTTGCCCGAGGCCGGCACCACCGTGTTGTAGGCACGCGCCAGGCGGGTGATCGAGTCCAGCAGGATCACCACGTCGCGCTTCAGCTCGACCAGGCGCTTGGCCTTCTCGATCACCATTTCGGCGACCTGCACGTGGCGGATGGCCGGTTCGTCGAAGGTGGACGCTACCACTTCGCCGCGCACCGAACGCTGCATCTCGGTCACTTCTTCCGGACGCTCATCGATCAGCAGCACGAACAGGTCGGCTTCCGGATGATTGTTGGCGATCGCGTGTGCAATGTGCTGCAGCATCACGGTCTTGCCGGACTTGGGCGAGGCCACCAGCAGCGCGCGCTGGCCGCGGCCGATCGGCGCGATCATGTCGATGATGCGGCCGGTGATGTTCTCTTCCGCCTTGATGTCGCGTTCGAGCGTGAGCGGCCGATTCGGATGCAGCGGCGTCAGGTTCTCGAACATGATGCGGTTCTTGACCGCTTCGGGAGGCTGCCCGTTGACCTTGTCCACCTTCACCAGCGCAAAGTAGCGCTCGCCGTCCTTGGGCGTGCGCACTTCACCTTCGATCGAGTCGCCGGTATGCAGGTTGAAGCGGCGGATCTGCGACGGGCTGATGTAGATATCGTCCGTGCTGGCCAGGTACGAAGTCTCCGGCGAGCGCAGGAAGCCGAAGCCGTCTGGCAGAACTTCCAGCGTGCCGTCTCCGAAGATGGTTTCGCCCATCTTGGCGCGCTTCTTCAGGATCGCAAACATCAGTTCCTGTTTGCGCATCCGCTGTGCGTTGTCGATCTCGAGCGTTGCCGCCATTTCGAGAAGCGCAGACACGTGAAGCGATTTGAGTTCTGTCAGGTGCATAGACGAGGGGTACAGATTTGCCCGGACGGGCGAGACTGAAAGAGAAGGGGGAAAAATGAGCGAACGCTCGGGGAGTTGTTGGTGGCATCTTAGCACAATCCGACCGGTGCGCCAGGGTGTGGCGCACGCACGTCGGATCGTGACAAAACCGGAGCGGCTGGTCTGGCTCCGGTGCGCAGCTTACAGGTTGCCGTCGAGGAAGGCAGTCAGTTGCGACTTGGACAGCGCGCCGACCTTCTGGGCCGCGACCGCGCCGTTCTTGAACAGGATCAGCGTCGGGATGCCGCGGATGCCGAACTTGGCCGGGACCTGCTGGTTTTCATCGACATTGATCTTGGCGACCTGCAGCTTGTCGCCATAGTCCTTGGCGACTTCGTCCAGGATCGGGGCGATCATCTTGCAGGGGCCGCACCATTCGGCCCAGAAATCGAGCAGGACGGGCTTGTCGGACTGGAGGACGTCGGCGTCGAAGGAGGCGTCGCTCACATACTTGATTTGTTCGCTCATGGCGGAAAACCTCTGGTTTCGCTCTGTTTATGTTGAAGGCCGGGAAACTGGGTAGGGCAGAACCGTAACCTTACACGAGATTGCGCGGACCCGCCGGGGACGCCATTGCCGCCTGCCGGCTGGCTCTGGCGGCCGTAGCCGCGCCCGTTGCTGCCGATATGTTACCAGTTTGCCGATTTTCAAGACCGGCACCGGTGTGGGGCTGAAAACCCGCCGGCAACGGTAATGATTCTGCTGCAATCGGGTGATTAGTAGAAATGCTTATTTTCAATGGCGCCAAGAGATTCAGCCAATCGGGGTGGGTGCCATGGCGTGCACATGGGGGCGCGGCGCAGTGCCGGATCCGCGTTGCGTGCGCGTAGAATAGAAAGCGGGCCGCGCGCCGGCCGGCCGATCCTCACGAACCCTGCTCTCCCCAGAAGGCCATCGACAAGGTCATCGATATGAACACCGATCCCCGCAAGCCTACCCAGCCCGAGTCCGGCCAGGCGCCGGACGTGGACCACCTGAGCGATGCGCTGGACCATATCAGCAGCGCGGTCGAGACCAACAGCATTGCCAGCGGCGCCGCCAAGGGCCTGGTCTACAGCATCATCGAGACGCTGGGTACCCTGGTGGGCGACCCGGACCTGCCCGAGCATGCGCGCTCCGGCTACGAGGGCCTGCTCGAGACCGCGCGCGAGATCCGCGCCAGGCTGGAGGGCGGCACGCACTGAGCGGCCCGCCCGCGCGCAAGCCGCTCCGCCCACCGGGGCCCTTCCATGAATCGCCGCCGGCCGTGCTGGCCGGCGGCGTGCGGTATTCTCTTTGCCCCCTGACGCCCTGACGCCTGACTTCTTCCCCGACCGATGCAGTTACCGCAGCCACGCCGCGCTGCGGCTCAAGAGCCCATGACGTCGCTGAGTTTTCGCCCTGGCCCTGATTTCCTCGAGCAGGCGGCCACTGCTGCCTGGTTTTTCCTGGACCGCTGCGGCGCGCCCGAAGCCGGCGCACACGTAGTGGTGCCGACCGCCGCGCAGATTCCTGGCGTGCGCGAGGCGCTCGATGCCGCCGCGCGTGCGGCCGGACGGCCGCGCCTGTTGCCGCGCGTGCTGACGCTGGGCCACTGGCTGCTGGACCTGCCGCCCGACGGCACGCCGTTACGCAGCCATGCGGCGCGGCTGTTGGCGGTGCAACAGGCCGTGCGCGGGCAAGAATGGCTGCGCCGCGCCTTCGGCGCGCAGAACGAGACCGCGGCGTGGGGCCTGTCGCAAACGCTGCTTGCGATTTGCGACGAGCTGAATGCGCGCTGGCTCGAGGACGCCGCCATCCGCGATGACGACGACATTGACGGCGACGACCGCGCCGCGTTGCTGCAGGGCGCGCTGGAACGCACCTACTCGCACCTGTCCGAACGCTTCCTCGGCGAAGAGGCGCGCATCGTGCTGGCGTTCTGGCAGGCGCTGTCGGGGCCCGACGATCCGCTGCCGGCGCGGCGCCGCGCGCTGCGCGAACTGTCGCAGCAGCTGCGCGGCCCGGTGGTGTGGATCGCGCCGACGCCCCCTACGCCGCTCGAAGCCGCGTTCCTGCGCGATGCCGCCGAACTGGTGCCGGTACTGCAGGTCGGGTACGACTGGGCGGGGCAGGGAGATGTGGACTCCGATGCGGACGCCGCCGACTGGTACCAGACGCTGCTGTCGCTGTGGCCCGAAGCACGGATTGCCGAAGATGGAGACGTCACTGCGCCGCCCGCCATGCCGGCACTGCCCGAACAACGCCCGGCCATCCGCGTGATCGGCAGCGCGCGCTTCGAGGACGAAGCCGCGGCCGCAGCGGCGCAGCTGGTGCAATGGCTCAACGAAGGCCGCCGCCAGGTTGCGCTGGTGGCCCATGACCGCGTGGTGGCGCGGCGCGCGCGGGCGCTGCTGGCGCGTGCCGGCGCACCGGTGCGCGACGAGACCGGCTGGAAGCTGTCGACCACACGCGCGGCCGCCGCGCTGATGCGCTGGTTCGACCTGCTGGTGCGCGACGGCGATACCGCGGCGCTGCTCGACCTGTTGAAAAGCCCGTTCTGCCTGCCCGATTTCGCCGAGCGCGGCGCGGCCATCGCGCTGCTGGAGCGCCAGGTGCGGCGCGAGGGCATCACCGGCGGCTGGCCGCGCCTTCGGCAATTGTTCGGCAGCGTACCGACCAGCGCGCCCGAGCCTGGCAGCTACGAGGACGAACAGGCGGACGAACAGGCGGACGAGGCAGCCCAGGCGCCGCGTCGCGCCGCACGTGCATTGGTCGCCGTGTTGGCCGACGAGGCGGCACGCTGGCCGCGCGGCCTTGCGCAGCATCCGCTGGCAACGTGGCTGGAGCGGCTCGACGGCATGCTCGACGGCCTTGGCATGCGCGCCGCGCTGGCCGCCGACGATGCCGGCAGCCAGCTGCTCGACGCACTGGCCCGGCTGCAGGAGCTGCCGCACGATGAAACCGGCGGCCACGCCACGCTGTCGCAGGGCGAGTTCCGCGCCATGTTGTCGGCGCTGCTCGAATCGGTCGCATACAAGGAGCCTTCGGCAAGCGGCCCGGCGCGCATCACCATCCTGCCGCTGAACGGCGCGCGCATGCGCCGTTTCGAGGGCGTGGTGATCGTAGGTTGCGACGATGCGCAATTGCCGTCGAGCGCGGCCGAGCTGATGTTCTTCTCCAACCAGATGCGCCGCGAGCTGGACCTCGAAGACCGCGAGGCGCGCTTCGCCCAGCAGGCGCGCGACCTGGCGGAGGTGCTGCTGAACAACGCCGACGTGGTGATGACCTGGCAGCGCTTCGGCGGCCGCGGCGAACCGCATCACGTGTCGGGCTGGATCGAGCGGCTGGCGGCATGCTGCGCACGCAGCGGCGTCGTCATCGACGGCAACGCCGTGCCGCAGGCCCATGAAACCTTCGCCGAACCGCAAGGCATGCCCGCGCCGTCCGCGTTGCCGGAGCTGGTGCCGCAGCGCTGGAGCGCGCAGGCCTACAACATGCTGCGCCGCTGCCCGTACCAGTTCTTCGCCGGCCGCATGCTCGGCCTCGCCGGGCTCGAGACCGTCAGCGACGAACTGGAAAAGCGCGAGATCGGCGAGCACCTGCACCGCGTGCTGCTGCGCTACCACAAGGACCTGCACGCGCGCCGCGAGCGCGGCGAAACGCTGCCGCAAGACCAGCGCCTGGCGCGGCTGCGCGAGATTTCGGACGATGTGTTCGGCGCGCTGATGGCCGAGGACGGCAATGCCATTGCCTATTACCGGCGCTGGTGCGAGGTGCTGTCGTCGTATGTCGCCTGGCAGTCGGCGCGCGAGGCCGAGGGCTGGTTCTGGCGCGGCGGCGAGCTCGATGCCGGCATCGACCTGCCCATGCCCGACGGCCAGCCCTTGCGGCTGACCGGACGCATCGACCGGCTCGACCAGGGGCCGGACGGCGCGCATGCGGTGCTCGACTACAAGACGCAGAGTGCCACGCGGCTCAAGCGCAAGCTGGCCGAGGTCGAGGAAGACTGCCAGCTGCCGTTCTACGGGCTGTTGCGCGCCGATGCGGTGGACGGCAGCTGGGTGTCGCTTGAAGGCGCGAAGGAAAGCGCGCGCGACACCTCGGCGGCAGCGCAACGCGAGGTCGGGCTGCCCGACTTCCAGGCCGCCGTCACCTGGCTCGAACGGCAGATGCGCCATGACGTGATGCGGCTGCGGCAGGGGGCTAAGCTTCCAGCATTTGGCGATGCCTCGGCCTGCGTGTATTGCACCGCCCGCGGCCTGTGCCGCAAGGGCTTCTGGGAATCCACCGCCGTGCCGGTGCTGAAAACATGATGGTCCACGATCCGCTCAATACCCAGGTCCAGCCTTACCAGCGCGATGGCCATCCCGTGTCGGAGGCCGAGTTCACCTGCGCGGCCTGCGATCCTGCGCGCTCCGTCGTGGTCGAGGCCTGCGCCGGCAGCGGCAAGACCTGGCTGCTGGTGGCGCGCCTGGTGCGCCTGCTGCTGGCCGGCGCCGCGCCGCACGAGATCCTCGCGATCACCTTCACGCGCAAGGCCGCCGAAGAAATGCGCGACCGCCTGCTGGAAGTGCTGGCGCAACTGTCGCGCGATCCCGACGACGACGTCATCGCCGCGCTGGTGCAGCGCGGCCTCAGCCCGGAAGCAGCGCGCGAGGCGCTGCCGCGCGCGCGCCGCCTGCACGCGCAGGTGCTGGCCGCGCCCGGGCGCATGGCCATCGATACCTTCCACGGCTGGTTCGGCACGCTGCTGCGCGGCGCGCCGCTGGCGTCGGGCATCGTGCCCGGCGCGTCGCTGCGCGAAGATGCGTTGCGCATGAAGCGTGAAGCGTGGGCGCCGGTCTGGCGCGCGCTGGCCACGCCGCAATACGAAGACCTGCGCGCCGCATGGGAAACGCTGGTCGACACCGTGGGGGACTTCCAGGCGCGCGCGCTGCTCGACGCCATGTTCCACGCCCGCAGCGAATGGTGGGCGATGCAGGAGGGCGGCAGCCCGCTGCAGGCGCTGTCCGACTGCCTTGGTGAAGACGCCCAGGGCGACGTGCTGCTGCAGGCGCTGGCCGACGAAGGCTGGCGCGATGCCTGCGAGACGCTGGCACTGCGCCTGGGCGGCGGCGGCAAGACCGAGCAGACCCATGCCACGCGCATCACCGACGCGCTGATGGCCATTACTGCCTGGCGCGAAGCCGGCGCGGCGCCGGGCAAGGCCGCCGAACGCGTGTTCGCACAATTGCGCGCGGCGTTCTTCACCACCACGGGCGAGCCGCGCTCGCTGCGCCGGACCAACGCCCTCGTCAAGGCCGCGGGAGGCGAGGGCATGGTCGATACGCTGCTCGACCAGCATGCTTCCATCTGCGCGATGCTCGACGAGATCAGCGCCCGCTGCTGCGAGGCCGCGGTGCTCGCCATCAACCAGGCGCTGTTCTGCATCGGCGACGCGTTGCTGACGCGCTACCAGCAGCACAAGCAGGAACAGCGCGCGATGGACTTCGCCGACCTGGAATGGCAGGCCGCGCAGCTGATGTCCGACGAAGAGACCGCGACCTACCTGCAGGTGCGGCTCGATGCGCGCTACCGCCACCTGCTGCTCGACGAATTCCAGGACACCAACCCGCTGCAGTGGCGCATCCTGCAGGGCTGGCTGGCTGGCTACGCAGGCCTGGGCGAGCGCCCGACGGTGTTCCTTGTGGGCGATCCCAAGCAGTCGATCTACCGCTTCCGCCGCGCCGACGCGCGCCTGTTCGGCGCTGCCGGCGAGATGCTGCGCGACGCGTTCGGGGCGACGGTGCTGCGCACCAACCGCACCCGGCGCAATCGCGCCGAGGTGCTGGAGTGGGTCAATGCCGTGTTCGACGCGGCGCGCGCGGAAGGGCGCTACCCGCTGTACGAGACGCAGACCTCGGCGCTGGCCGAAGGCGGCGGTCCGGTGTGGCTGCTGCCGCTGGTAGAGGCCGAAGAGAAAGCCGAAGGCAAGGCGGGCGACAGCGAAGCGAGCGAGACGGAAGCGCAGGCCGGCGACGGCGCCATGCACCGCGACACGCTGCTGCAGCCGCGCCGGCAGGCCGGCGATTCGCTGCGCCTGGAGGAAGGCCGGCGCGTGGCCGCGTGGCTGCGCCATGTGCGCGACACCGTGCCGGTCCACGAGAACGGCGCCACGCGCCCCGCCCGCTGGAGCGACATGCACCTGCTGGTGCGCCGCAAGACCCATCTCGCCGACTACGAGCGCGCGCTGCGCGAGCGGGGCATCCCATGCCTGAGCCCGCGCCGCGGCGGCCTGCTGGCCACGCTGGAAGCGCTGGACCTGTCGGCCTTGCTGGCCTTCCTGATGACACCGGAGTCCGATCTCGATCTCGCCCATGTGCTCAAGAGCCCGCTGGTCGGCGCGACCGACGATGACCTGCTGGCCCTGGCGCAGCTGGAAGGCGAGGGCGGCTGGTGGGCGCGCATCGAAGCCAGCGGCCTGCCCGGGCACGTCTCGGACGCATTGCGCGCAGGCGTGCCGCGGCTGCGCCAGTGGCTGCGCGTCGCGCCGCACCAGCCGGTGCACGACCTGATCGACCAGATCTTCCACGGCGGCGAAGTCCGGCGCCGTTATGCCGAAGCCGCGCCGCCGGATATCCGCGAGCAGGTGCTGGCCAATCTTGATGCCTTCCTGAAGCTGTCGCTGGATCTGGACGGCGGCCGTTACCCGAGCCTGCCCAAGTTCATCGACGAGCTGCAGGAGATCCGCCGTGGCGACGAGGGCGAGAGCCCCGACGAAGGCGGCATGGGCGACAACGCCGAAGACGTCGAACCGGCGGAGGACGATGCCGCCTTTGCCGGCCTCGACGCAGTTCACATCCTGACCGTGCATGCGGCCAAGGGCCTGGAGGCGCCGTTCGTGGTGCTTCTCGATGCCAACCACAGCGATCCCGCCGCGGACAAGGGCGGGATCCTGGTCGACTGGCCGCCGTCGTCGCCGGTGCCGCGGCATTTCTCGGCGTATGGCAAGCGCAGCGAACGCGGACTGGCGCGCGCGCCGATGTTCGAGGCCGAGGCTGCGCTGGGCGAGCGGGAGAATTGGAACCTGCTCTACGTCGCCATGACGCGGGCGCAGCAGGGCCTGCTGGTCAGCGGCGTGAAGGGCCGCGCCAGTCGCGCCGCCGCCGGCGAGAACAACGCGGAAATCGCCGGCAGCTGGTACGTGCGGCTGCAGGGCGCGGGCGTGGGCGAGATGTTGCCCGCGTACCCAGGGCAACCGGAACAAGCGGGCGACAGCGAGGCGCCAGTACTGGCACGCCTGAGCGAGCCGGTGCGCTTCACCGACTTCCGCCTGCGCTACCGCGACGCCGGGGCGCTGCCATCGTTCGAGGACGACGCGCGGGCCGAGGAGGATCCGTCGGCAGACGACGGCATCGTCTTCAACGCCGCGGCAGCCCGCCACGGCGAACTGGTGCACGCCCTGCTGGAGCGGCTGACGCGCTATCCGGAAGCCTTTGCCGGCATTCCGGACATCGACACGGTGCTGCGCTGGTTCCCGCTCACCGGCGCGCATACCGTCGAGGCACGGCAAGCGTGGCGCGAGCAGGTAGATGAAGCGCTCGCGGCGGTGCGCGCGATGCTGGGCGCGCCGGCGCTGGCGCCACTGCTGTCGTCGGACGAGGCCGGCAGCGCGCGCAATGAAGTCGAGCTGTATGACGCGCGCGGCCGGCTGCTGCGCATCGACCGGCTGGTCGAGTTCGACGACCGCGTCGTCATCGTCGACTACAAGCTGAGGCTGCTGCCGCAGGAGCACGCCGCCTATCGCGCGCAGCTGGGGCGCTACGTGGCGGCGGTCGCGCCGCTGTTCCCGGGCAAGCGCATCGAGGCCGGCGTGGCCACTGCCGACGGCCAGTGGATTCCCGCCGAGCGGCTGGCGCCGCCGATGCTGACGCAGCAGGGTTCGCTATTCTGAGTGGCGATCGCGCCGGACAGCTTCCGCAAATCGGCGCAGAATGGGCCGTGGGTGCGCCGGGTCCGGCGCGCGCCAGATGGCATGCTGTACTAAAGTGACAGGGACGGCGCTGCAGGCGGCGTGCGCATGTCGATGCGGAAACGATGCGGAAAGCTGTTCGCGTAAGCGTGGGGTGAAGCGGTGGAAGGGTGAAGCAGGAGGGATAGCGGGGAGGTGGACGAGCCTGACCCTCGGCACTGGTGGAAAACGGCTGTGGCTGCTTCGTTCCCGACCTGACCAGGTTGACCGCGCCACCATGCGAGGAGGCCCGTCCGAGCGGCATTGTAACCTAGTCCGAGGCATCGCGTCGAATTGCCTTGTCCGCCACGGGTCATTGCATGCGGCAAGGCGCCGGCTTGATCTGGCGCAGGCAGTGCAGGCCGCGCTGGCCCGACCATGACAGGCCGCCGCATTGCAGCGGCGCGGCGCGCCGGCGATGCGCGTCCCGGATCCACCGATTCACCCAACCTCGGAGCGTGGTGAGCCCAGACATGAACGCAAACGACCAGATCATTCACGGTGCCATGGCGCCGCAGGAAATCTCCACCGAAGTCCTGATCGAAAAATACGCCAAAGGCGAAGAAGGCAGCATTGCCGACGTCAGGCAGCGTGTGGCGCTGGCGCTGGCCCAGGCCGAGCCGGAGGACCAGCGCGAGGCCTGGAGCGCGCGCTTCCTGTGGGCGCAGGAAAACGGCTTCGTGCCCGCCGGGCGCATCAATTCCGCCGCCGGCACCGGTATCCAGGCCACGCTGATCAACTGCTTCGTGCAACCGGTGGGCGACTCGGTGTCGGAAGCGCGCGACGGCCGGCCCAGCATCTACACCGCGGTGGCGCAGGCGGCCGAAACCATGCGCCGCGGCGGCGGCGTCGGCTATGACTTCTCGGCGATCCGGCCGGCGGGCGCGCTGGTGCGTGCGACGCATTCGCGCGCGTCGGGGCCGGTGTCGTTCATGAAGGTATTCGATGCCTCGTGCGCGACGGTGGAATCCGCCGGCGCGCGCCGCGGCGCGCAGATGGGCGTGCTGCGCTGCGACCATCCCGATATCGAGAGCTTCATCCACGCCAAGGACAAGGGCGACCTCACCAACTTCAATATCTCGATCGGCGTCACCGACGAATTCATGCGCGCGGTGCAGGCCGACGGCGAGGTCGAGCTGATCCATGAAGCCGAGCCCGGCGCCGACATGATCGCCGCCGGCGCCTATCGCCGCGACGACGACCAGTGGGTGTACCGCCGCCTGCCGGCACGGCAGCTGTGGGATCAGGTGATGCAGGCCACCTACGACCACGCCGAGCCTGGGATCCTGTTCCTGTCGCGCATCAATGCCGACAACAATCTCTATTACTGCGAGCGCATCGAGGCCACCAATCCCTGCGCCGAGCAGCCGCTGCCGCCGTATGGCTGCTGCTGCCTGGGTTCTATCAACCTGACGCGTTTCGTGCGCCAGCCGTTCTCGCCGCAGGCTGAATTCGACTTCGATGCCTTTGCCGAAGTGGTGCGCGTGGCCACGCGCATGCTCGACAACGTGCTCGACGTGACCTTCTGGCCGTTGCCCGAGCAGCAGGCCGAGGCCCACGCCAAGCGCCGCGTCGGCCTGGGTTTCCTGGGGCTGGGCAGCGCGCTGGTGATGCTGGGCCTGCGCTACGACACCGAGCCGGCGCGGCAACTGGCGGCGCGCATTGCCGAGCGCATGCGCGACGAGGCCTACCTGGCCTCGACCGAACTGGCGGCGCTGAAGGGCGCCTTCCCGCTGCTGGATGTCGACGCCTACCTGCAGAGCGGCTTCGCCAGCCGGCTGCCGCAGGCCGTGCGCGATGCCATTGCGCGCAACGGCCTGCGCAATTCGCACCTGCTGTCGATCGCGCCGACCGGCACGATCACGCTTGCCTTTGCCGACAATGCCTCCAACGGCATCGAGCCGGCCTTCTCCTGGACCTACAACCGCCGCAAGCGGATGCCGGACAACAGCTACCGCTCGTTCGAGGTGGCGGACCACGCCTGGCGCCTCTACCGTCACATGGGCGCCGACATGGCGCAGCTGCCGGACAGCTTTGTCACGGCGCTGCAGATGTCGGCGCTGGACCATATGCGCATGCTGGAAGCGGTGCAGCCGTATATCGACACCAGCATCAGCAAGACCGTCAACGTGCCGGAGGACTATCCGTACGAGGCCTTCCGCCACCTGTACCTGGAGGCTTGGCAGGCGGGGCTGAAGGGGCTGGCGACCTATCGCCCCAATCCGGTGCTTGGCGCGGTGCTGTCGGTCGACGCGCCAGCGGCAGCGCCTGCTGCGGTGGCCGACGACAACCCGCTGGTGCGCCCGTTCAACAGCCGGCCGGTCGGCGACCTGGAGGGCGTGACCTCCAAGGTCGAATACCTGACCTACGAAGGCCACAAGACCGTCTACCTGACCGTCAATTTCATGCGCGTGGCGGGCGTCGCCGACGGCAGGCCCGTGGCCATCGAGCGGCCGGTGGAGTTCTTCATGCCGGCGGGGCAGCGCAGCGAGGGCCAGCAGTGGATCACCTCGACCATGCGGCTGCTGTCGATGGTGGCGCGCTCGGGCGGCTCGGTCGCCAAGGCGCTGGCCGACATGCGCAACGTGGTGTGGGACAAGGGTACCGTGCGCTATGGCTCGCTGGTGCGGCAGGACGGCACCGAGGTGCCGCGCTTCCATGACTCGGAAGTGGCGGCGCTCGGCTATGCGCTGCAGCGCATCCTGATCAAGCGCGGCTTCCTCGATGCGGAAGGCGGGCAGGTGCCGGTGGCGGCGCTGGCAGCCCGCCTGGCGCAGCGCGAGGCGGGCGGGGCGGCGGCCGCGGAGGCCGGGATCGCGGTCCAGGCCGGCGCCGGCGTGGCCACTCCCGGCGTGGGCACCGGCAAGCCTTGCCCGGAGTGTGGCGCGCACGCCCTGCACAAGGTCGACGGCTGTGCGAAATGCGCCAATTGCGGCTACGTGGGCGAATGCGGCTGAGGCCGTCCCGCGCCTGAAACCCGCCAGCGGCGCGGCGCCGCTGGCAGGCCTGCGCTCCAGGCCGCAAACTCCGGCCCCGCCGCGGGTTGCGGGCGGTCGCCATTTGCTACAATCGCCGCCATGAGTTATCAAGTTCTAGCGCGCAAATGGCGCCCCAGGGATTTCACCACGCTGGTCGGCCAGGAGCACGTGGTCCGCGCGCTCACGCACGCGCTGGAACAGCAGCGGCTGCACCACGCCTACCTGTTCACCGGCACGCGCGGGGTCGGCAAGACCACGCTCTCGCGGATCCTGGCCAAGGCCCTGAATTGCACCGGCGCTGACGGTAACGGCGGCATCACCGCCCAGCCATGCGGGGTGTGCAAGGCCTGCACCGAGATCGACAGCGGCCGCTTCGTCGACTACATCGAGATGGACGCCGCCTCCAACCGCGGCGTCGACGAGATGGCGCAGCTGCTCGACAAGGCGGTCTACGCGCCGGGCACCGGGCGCTTCAAGGTCTACATGATCGACGAAGTGCACATGCTCACCAACCACGCCTTCAACGCCATGCTGAAGACGCTGGAAGAGCCGCCCGGGCACGTCAAGTTCATCCTCGCCACCACCGATCCGCAGAAGATCCCGGTCACGGTGCTGTCGCGCTGCCTGCAGTTCAACCTCAAGCAGATGCCGCCAGGGCATATCGTCTCGCACCTGGACCATATCCTGGCGCAGGAAGGCATTGCCCATGACGGCAACGCGCTGCGGCTGCTGGCGCAGGCCGCGCACGGCTCGATGCGAGATGCGCTGTCGCTGACCGACCAGGCCATCGCCTACAGCGCGGGACAGGTCTCCGAGGAAGCAGTGCGCGGCATGCTGGGCGCGATCGACCAGGGTTTCCTGGTGCAGCTGCTCGATGCGCTCGCCGCCGAAGATGGTGCCGCCATGCTGGGCATCGCCGATGCCATGGCCGACCGCAGCCTGTCGTTTGCCGGCGCGCTGCAGGACCTGGCTTCGCTGCTGCACAAGGTGGCGCTGGCGCAGGCCGTGCCGGCTTCGGTGCAGGAGGAATGGCCGGAGGCGGACGATGTGCGCCGCCTCGCCGGCGTGTTCGACGCGCAGGAGGTGCAGCTCTTCTACCAGATTGCCAACCTCGGCCGCAATGAGCTGGCGCTGGCGCCGGACGAGTACGCCGGCTTCACCATGACGCTGCTGCGCATGCTGGCGTTCCGGCCCTCGGCGTCGCCGGAGCCGACGCCCCCGACCGTGGCGCAAGGGCAGGGCGGCGGCGCCGCGCCGTCGCGGCCGCGCAGTGCGGCGCTGGCGGCCGATCCGGCCACGTCCCGGCATGCCGCCGTGGCGGCTGGGTCCGCACCGGCTGCTGTCACGGCGCCGGTGCCGCCGGCGGCAAAGCCCGCCGCCCCGGCACCCGTCTTCGATCCGGTGGCCGAGCCCGCAGCACCAGTTGCGCCAGCCGCACCGGCCCGGCCCGCGCACGACGCCGCCATGTCGCCAGCCCGTGCCGCGCTGGCGGCCGCACGTGCCGCCTCCGCGCGCGGTGGCGCGCGCAATGCCCCGCCGCCTGCCGCGCCCGCCGCTGCAGCGGCTCCCGCGCAGCGCCCGCCGGCACAGCCTTTGCGCGCGCCGGGTGCCGCAGCCGTGAGCCGTCCCGCCGCGCCCCCGGCCCGGCCGGCCCCGCCGCCGCCCGCACAGGCCCAGGCACCGGCGCAGCCTTCGGCAGCGCCCGCCGGGCCGACCCCGGCCGCGCGCCGGCCTGAACCGGAATCGGTGCCGCCGTGGGAAATTGCCGGCGGCAGCGATGTGCCGCCATGGGAAGACCTGCCGCCGGACCTGCCTGTCATCGGTCCCTATGACAGCGACCCGGGCTACCGCGCGGACGAGCGTGACAATGGCTTCGGCGACAATGGTTTCAGCGAGCCGCCGGCCCGTGCCAATCCACGCAACGGCGCGGCCAGGCCCGCCAGCGCGCCCGTGCGCGAAGCCGAACCTGTGCGTGAGGTCGCCGCGCCGGCTGCACCCGCTGAGGGCGCCAAGCTCGTCGCCCCACGCCCGCCCGCAGCCGGCGAAGACGGCTCGCCGCCGGTCTTCACCGGCGACTGGCCGGCGCTGGCTGCCGGCCTGCCGCTCAAGGGCCTGGCGCAACAGCTGGCATACCAGAGCGAACTGACTCAGGTGGTCGGCAATACTTTCAACCTGCGCATCCCGGTGGCTGCCCTCGGCGAGAACGGCGTCGCCGAACGCCTGCAGCAGGTGCTGCGCGACCACTTCGGCCAGCCGGTGCGCGTGCTGTGCGAAGTCGGCGCGGTCGCGGTCACCGCCGCGGCGGCCGACGCCCAGGCACGTGCCGAGCGCCAGCGCGAAGCCGAGGCCGCGATCGAGGCCGACCCCTTTGTGCAAGGACTGCTGCGCGACTTCGGCGGCCAGATCGTGCCGGGCTCGATCCAGCCGCGCGCGGCCTGACGGCCCGGATCTGCCACCATCCGCCACGAATTCCCACCACAGAATTTCCTACCGAATCCAGGAGCGTTCCATCATGATGAAAGGTCAACTCGCCGGGCTGATGAAGCAAGCCCAGCAGATGCAGGAAAACATGAAGAAGATGCAGGAGCAGCTGGCCCAGATCGAGGTCGAGGGCCAGTCCGGCGCCGGTCTCGTCAAGGTGGTCATGACCTGCAAGAACGACGTCAAGCGCGTCACCATCGACCCCAGCCTGCTGGCCGAAGGCGAGGACAAGGACCTGCTGGAAGACCTGGTTGCCGCCGCCTTCAATGACGCTGTGCGCAAGGCCGAGGCCACCACGCAGGAAAAGATGGGCTCGATGACCTCGGGCCTGCCGCTGCCCCCTGGCTTCAAGCTGCCGTTCTGAAGGCAGGGGTGAAAGCGGGTGTGAAGGGTTCCGCGCCGACTTCGCTGCAGGCGCTGGTCGAGGCGCTGCGGGTGCTGCCGGGCGTCGGGCCCAAGTCCGCCCAGCGCATGGCCTACCACCTGCTGCAGCACGACCGCGAGGGCGCGCGCAAGCTGGGCGACGCGCTGCGCGGCGCGGCGGACCATATCCGCCACTGCCAGCGCTGCAATACCTTCACCGAGCAGGAGATCTGCGAAACCTGCCTGGACGACCGCCGCGACGCCGCGCTGCTGTGCGTGGTGGAAACCCCGGCCGACCAGGTCATGATCGAGCAGACGCTGACTTACCGCGGCAAGTACTTCGTGCTGATGGGCCGGCTCTCGCCGCTGGACGGCATCGGCCCGCGCGAGATCCACCTGGACCGGCTGCTGGCGCGCGCCACCGAGCCTGAGCTGGGCGGCCCGGTCGGCGAAGTCATCGTCGCCACCAACTTCACCAGCGAAGGCGAGGCCACCGCCCACTACATCGGCGAAATGCTCAAGGCGCGCGGCCTCAAGGTGTCGCGCCTGGCGCGCGGCGTGCCGGTCGGCGGCGAGCTGGAATACGTCGACGCCGGCACCATTGCGCGCGCGGTGATGGACCGCCGCACTCTCTGATCCCTGCGGCGCGGGGCGGCATGCCCGCGCCGGACTTTTCCGCGTCTGCCTGCCCCATGAACCTGGCCCGCTTCGATCTCGTCACGCTTGGCTTGTTCGTCGCCGTGGCGCGCCAAGGCAGCATCTCGGCCGGCGCGCGCCAGTCGCACCTGGCCGTGGCCGCCGCCAGCAAGCGCATTTCGGACCTGGAGAACGCGGTGGGCGCGCCGCTGTTTTTCCGCCATGCCGCCGGCGTCCAACTGACTGAAGCCGGGCAGGCCTGCTTCCACCATGCGCTGACCATCCTGCAGGATGTCGAGCGCATGGCCGGCGTGATGTCCGACTATGCCTCCGGCGTGCGCGGACAGGTGCGCGTCTGCGCCAACACATCGGCGATCACGCAGTTCCTGCCGGACGACCTGGCGTCGTTCATGCAGCGCCATCCCACCATCCGCATCGAACTGGAAGAGCAGAACAGCCGCGACATCGTTGCCGCGCTGGTGGAGAACCGCGCCGATGTCGGCATCTTTGCCGACCGCACCCCGGCGGCGGGGCTGATGACGGTTGAGTACCGCCAGGACGAGCTGGTCATCATCACGCCGCCCAACCATCCGCTGGCTGCGCGCGGCCCGGTGCGCTACGCCGATACGCTCGAATTCGACTTCGTCAGCCTGCCGCAGGAAACCTCGCTGGCGGCGCGGCTGCTCGAGGAAAGCAGCCGGCTCGACCGGCCCTTCCGGCTGCGCATCCAGGTGCGCAGCTTCGACGCCATGTGCCGCATGGTGATGGCCGGACTCGGCGTGGGTGTGCTGCCGCGCATCGCCGCCGAGCCGCACGTCAAGTCGATGGGTTTGTCGCTGGTGTCGTTGCAGGATGCCTGGGCGCGCCGCTCGCTACTGATCGGCCTGCGCGACCCGGCCGGGCTGACGGTGTCGGCGCGGCTGCTGATCACCCATCTGTGCGGGGATAAGGCGCCGTTCTGACGCCCGGGCGCCAGGCGCCCCCGGAGCCTTTCGCGTTCCGAGAAAACCCGCTTCTCCGATTGCCGATTCCTGGCTCGCCCCTGGCTGGGGCACACTCCGTGCCAATGACAGACGCGCCGGTATCGATCCCACGGATCGAATTTTCGCGGCGCAACAAATCCCCCGCATTGCACGGAGACACGCCATGGCGCAACAGATCCTCGAGGGCATCCGCGTCCTCGAACTCGGACAACTTATCGCCGGCCCCTTTGCCGCGAAGACCCTGGCCGATTTCGGCGCTCACATCATCAAGGTAGAGCCGCCCGGGCAGGGCGATCCGCTGCGCAAATGGCGCATGCTGCACGAAGGCACCTCCGTGTGGTGGGAAGCCCAATCGCGCAACAAGGAATCGATCTGCATCGACCTGCGCCAGCCGGAAGGGCAGGCACTGGTGCGCAAGCTGGCCGCCGAGGCCGACGTGCTGATCGAGAACTTCCGCCCTGGCACCATGGAGAAGTGGGGCCTGGGCTGGGACGTGCTGCATGCCGACAACCCGCGCCTGATCATGCTGCGCGTGTCGGGCTACGGCCAGACCGGCCCGAAGAAGGACGAGCCGGGTTTTGCCGCTGTGGCCGAGGCCATGGCGGGACTGCGCCACCTGACCGGAGAGCCGGGCCGCGCGCCGGTGCGCGCCGGGTTGTCGCTGGGCGACACCATCGCCGGGCTGCACGGCGCCATGGGCGTTCTGCTCGCGCTGTACCAGCGCGATGCGCGTGGCGGCGAAGGCCAGGTGATCGACGTGGCCCTCTATGAATCGCTGTTCAACCTGAGCGAAAGCCTGCTGCCGGAATACTCCGCCTTCGGCGCGGTGCGCCAGCCCGCCGGCGGGGCGCTGCCCGGCATCGCCCCGTCCAACGCCTACCCCTGCAGCAGCGGCGAATACGTGCTGGTGGCGGCCAACGGCGATGCCATCTTCAAGCGCATGATGCTGGCCATCGGCCGGCCCGACCTGGCCGATGACCCGGCGCTGGCGCAGAATGACGGCCGCGTGAAACGCGTCGACGAAATCGATGCCGCCATCGCCGACTGGACCCGCACGCAGACGGTGGAATCGGTGCTTGCCGTGCTGCGCGAGGCGCAGGTGCCGTCGGGCCGCATCTATACCGTCAAGGACATTGCCGAAGACCCGCACTACCGCGCCCGCGGCGTGATCGAGTCGGTGACCTCGGCCGGCGGCCTGACCGTGGAAGTGCCGGGCGTGGTGCCCAGGCTGTCGGCGAGCCCGGGCGGCATCCATGACCGCGCGCCCACGCTGGGCGAGCATACCGATGCAGTGCTGAAGCAGGCGGGCTTCGATGACGCCGCCATTGCCGACCTGCGCGCCCGCAAGGTGATCGCATGAGCGCCGCCGCCCAGCTGCGCGGCCCGGCCCGCGTCGAAATCAATGAAGTCGCGCCGCGCGACGGTCTGCAGATCGAGCCGGTGGTGGTGCCTACCGACGGCAAGGTCGCCTTCGTCGACGCGCTGTCGGCGTGCGGCTTCGCGCGCATCGAAGCCACCTCGTTCACGTCGGCACGGGCCATCCCCGCGCTGGCAGATGCCGAAGCGGTGATGCACCAGATCCAGCGCTTCACCGGCGTGCGCTACACGGTGCTGGTGCCCAACCTGCGCGGCCTGGAACGCGCGCTGTCGTGCCGGCCGGACGAGGTCAACCTGGTGATGTCGGCCAGCGAGACGCACAACCGCGCCAACCTGCGCATGACGCGCGAGCAATCGCAGGCGCAGTTGCTGGCGATGATCGACGCCGCCAGCACGGCCGGCGTGCCGGTCAATATCTCGCTGTCGACGGTGTTCGGCTGCCCCTTCGAGGGCGAGGTCGAGGCCGGCGCAGTGATGGCGCTGGCCACGCGCTTCGCCGAAGCCGGCGCGGCGGGCATCACGCTGTGCGACACCACCGGCATGGCCTATCCCACGCAAGTGGCCGCGCTGTGCGAGCGGTTCCAGGCGGCGCTGCCCGGCACCGGCCTCACCATCCACCTGCACAACACGCGCGGCATGGGCCTGGCCAATGCGCTGGCGGCATGGGAGACCGGCGTGGCCCGCTTCGACGCGGCC
This sequence comes from Cupriavidus phytohabitans, assembly GCF_017815025.1. NCBI lineage: Bacteria > Pseudomonadati > Pseudomonadota > Betaproteobacteria > Burkholderiales > Burkholderiaceae > Cupriavidus > Cupriavidus phytohabitans. Next base: position 147,911 of record NZ_JAGIQB010000009.1, on the reverse strand, counting down.
GCTGGCGGCCTCGGCGGCTGCCCGTACGCGCCCGGTGCCAGCGGCAACGTCAGCACCGAGGACCTGGTCCACATGTTCGACTGCATGGGCGTGCAGACCGGCGTCAACCTCGGTGCGCTGCTCGATGCGGTAGCCGGCCTGCCCGCGCTGGTCGGCCGCGACATCCACAGCCAGTTGCTCAGCGCCGGCCCGCGCCTGCGCACGCACCAGCCGCCGGCATGGATGGCGGAGCATTTCGCGGCGCAAGCCTAGTGCCGCACCCGGACAACAACAAGACATTGGCAATACAAATGGAGACCCTCATGAAGCAAGCCCTTCAACGCATCGCTGCCAAGCCCACCACCACCTTCGCCAACCGGCGCAAGGCCGTCGCCGCCACGCTGGCGGCTCTCGGTGCCGCGTGGCTGGCGCCTTCCGCGCTGGCGCAGGACGCCTATCCCAGCCGCCCGGTCACGCTGGTGGTATCCGCCGCGGCAGGCGGCACCACCGACATCGCGGCACGGATGATTTCGGAGCCGCTGTCCAAGGCGCTTGGCCAGCCGGTCGTGGTCGACAACAAGCCCGGCGGCAACGGCGGCATCGCCGCGCAGCTGGTGGCGCGCGCCAAGCCGGACGGCTACACGCTGATGCTGCAGTACTCGGGCTTCCACGTGATCACGCCGCTGCTGATGAAGAACCTGTCGTGGGATCCGGTCAAGGACTTCGCGCCGGTGGCCAATATCCTGTCGGCGCCGCAGGTGCTGGTGGTGCGCCAGAGCCTGCCGGTCAAGTCGCTGAAGGAACTGGTGGCATATGCCAAGGCCAACCCGGACAAGCTCAACTACGCGTCGTCGGGTAACGGTTCGCTGCAGCACGTTTCGACCGAGCTGCTGAACCAGATGGCCGGCACCAGGATCGCCCACGTCCCGTACAAGGGCACCGGTCCGGCCATCACCGACCTGCTGGGCGGCACGGTCGACCTGACCATGACCACGCCGCCCCCGCTGATGGGCCATATCGCCGCGGGCAAGCTGCGCCCGCTGGTGGTGACCAGCAAGACGCGCCTGCCCAGCCTGAAGGACGTGCCGTCGGCACCCGAGGCCGGCTATCCCGATCTCGACGTGTCGTCGTGGTTCGCGATGTACGCGCCGGCCGGCACGCCCAAGGCCGTGGTCGACAAGCTCGCCGGCGAGATCGAGAAGATCATGCGCACCGAAGCCTTCCGCAAGAAGGCCGAGGAACTGGGCGCCGAGGCGAAGTACATGAACCCGCAGCAGCTGGCGCAGTACCAGAAGGCGGAACTGGCGCGCTGGGGCAAGGTGATCAAGTCCGCCGACATCCACGCCGAGTAAGGAGCCCGAATCTTGTCTCCCCTCTCCCATATGGGAGAGGGGCGGGGGAGAGGGCAGAGATTTCCACGAACTCAGGCGCCACGATGCTTGCCAACGCTGGCCCTCTCCCCCAGCCCCTCTCCCGCACGCGGGAGAGGGGAGCACACCCGCACCCGCCTAGGTAGAGATACCGATGCGGACTCACCATCCACCCGGTAGCATCGCAACTTGCCGCACGGCGGCACGCCGTCCTTTTGCGCATCGCCGTCCGAATCCAAACGGACAGGAAACGGGTAGGAGACAAGCATGTATAACAAGAAACTCTGGAAGCAGTTCCTGATCGCGCTGGCGCTGTTCCTGGCCGGCTGGTTCACCTTCGGCCATGCGCAGGCACAGGGCAAGCCGGAGAAAACCAAGGTCACCATCGCGGTCGGCGGCAAGAACCTGTTCTACTACCTGCCGCTGACCATCGCCGAACGCCAGGGCTACTTCAAGGACGAAGGCCTGGATGTCGAGATCGTCGACTTCGCCGGCGGCGCCAAGGCGCTGCAGGCCGTGGTGGGCGGCAGCGCCGACGTGGTCTCGGGCGCCTACGAGCACACCATCAACCTGCAGGCCAAGGGCCAGCGCTACCAGGAATTCGTGCTGCAGGGCCGGGCGCCGCAAATCGTGCTGGTGGTGTCGAACAAGACCATGCCCGACTTCAAGTCGATCGCCGACCTGAAGGGCAAGAAGATCGGCGTGACCGCGCCCGGGTCGTCGACCAACATGATGGCCAACTTCGTGCTGGCCAAGCATGGCCTGAAGCCGTCCGACGTGTCCTTCATCGGCGTGGGCGCCAGCGCTGGCGCCGTGGCTGCCATGCGTTCGGGCCAGATCGATGCGATGGCCAACCTCGACCCGGTGATCTCGATGCTGACGCAGAAGAACGAGGTGCGCGTCGCTTCGGACACGCGCACGCTCAAGGACACGCAGGCAGTGTTCGGCGGCAGCATGCCGTCGGGCTGCCTGTACGCCTCGCAGGCCTTTATCCAGCAGAACCCCAACACCACGCAGGCGCTGACCAATGCCATGGTGCGCGCGCTCAAATGGCTGCAGAAGGCGGGTCCGTCCGACATCGTCAAGACCGTGCCGGAAAGCTACCTGCTGGGCGACCGCGCGCTGTACCTGGCCGCCTGGGAAAAGGTCAGGGAAGCGATTTCGCCGGACGGCACCATGCCGGCCGATGGCCCGCGTACCGCGCTGAATACGCTGCAGCAGTTCGACGCCCAACTGAAGGGCAAGCCGGTCAAGCTGGAAGAGACCTACACCAACGCCTTTGTGCAGAAGGCCAACGCCAAGTACAAGTAAGACCGTATCGCGCACGGCACCGGCCCGCTGTTCACAGCGGGCCTTTGCTTTGCGGCAGCGGCGGCCACTCCATCATCACTCGCCAGCGGCACGGCCGGCGAAAAACACGGTGCACCATGAGCATTCCCGCACTCTCCCTCGACAAGGTCACCTGCACCTTTGTTTCGCGCGATGACCGCAGCCAGCGCTATACCGCGGTCAAGGACGTCACGCTGTCGATCCAGCCGGGCGAGTTCGTCTCGGTGGTCGGCCCGACCGGCTGCGGCAAGTCCACGCTGCTGAACGTCGGCGCCGGCCTGCTTGAGCCTTCCACCGGCGAGGTACGCGTGTTCGGCGAGCCGCTGCGTGGCATCAACCGGCGCGCCGGCTATATGTTCCAGACCGAGGCGCTGATGCCATGGCGCAGCGCGCTCGACAACGTCGTTGCCGGCCTCGAGTTCCGCGGCGTGGCGCGCGCCGAGGCCGTGCGGCAGGGCGAGGACTGGCTGCGCCGCGTGGGCCTGGGCGGCTTCGGCGACCGCTATCCGCACCAGCTTTCCGGCGGGATGCGCAAGCGCGTGGCGCTGGCGCAGACGCTGGTGCTGGACCCGGACATCATCCTGATGGACGAACCGTTCTCCGCGCTCGATATCCAGACGCGGCAGCTGATGGAGAACGAGGTGCTGGACCTGTGGGCCGCCAGGCGCAAGGCCGTGCTGTTCATCACCCACGACCTGGACGAGGCCATTGCCATGAGCGACCGCGTGGTGGTGCTGTCCGCAGGGCCGGCCACGCATCCCATCGGCGAGTTCGCCATCGACCTGCCGCGCCCCCGTGACGTGGCCGAGATCCGCAACCATCCGCGCTTTGTCGAACTGCACGCCGCGATCTGGGACGTGCTGCGCGAGGAAGTGCTCAAGGGTTACGCGCAGCAGCGCAAGGTGGCCTGAGCCCGCCCATTGCAACGTCATCACAACGACAACCAATCCCGATGGCATTCCGTAACGACTCCAAAGGCATGCTGCGCGTCTGGCAGCTGCTGGTGCTGGTGGTGATCCTGGGCGTCTGGCACATCGCCACGCGCTCGCAGCAGGTTGCCTTCTTCTTCGGCGAACCGCTGATGGTCGCGCAGCGGATCTGGAGCTGGTTCTTTATCGAGCGCGATATCTACCTGCACCTGGGCGTGACGCTGCTCGAGACCGTGCTGGCCTTCGGCATCGGCACGCTGGCGGGCCTCGGCGTGGGCTTGTGGCTGGCGCTGAGCCCGATGACCTCGGCGATCCTGGATCCCTATGTCAAGGCGATGAACTCGATGCCGCGCGTGATCCTGGCGCCGATCTTTGCGGTGTGGTTCGGCCTGGGAATCTGGTCGAAGGTGGCGCTGGCGGTGACGCTGGTGTTCTTCATCGTCTTCTTCAACGTCTACCAGGGCGTCAAGGAAGTGAGTCCGGTGGTGCTCGCCAATGCGCGCATGCTGGGCGCCAGCCAGCAGCAGCTGCTGCGCCATGTGTACCTGCCGAGTGCCACCAGCTGGGTGTTTTCGTCGCTGCATACTTCGGTGGGCCTGGCCTTTGTCGGTGCGGTGGTGGGCGAGTACCTGGGCTCGGCGCGCGGCGTGGGCTACCTGATCCTGCAGGCCGAGGGCACCTTCGACATCAACACCGTGTTCGCCGGCATCGTGGTGCTGACCGCGTTTGCGCTGATGCTGGACTGGATGGTCGGCGTCGGCGAGAAGCGGCTGATGAAGTGGCAGCCTAGGAGCGGGGAGACGGAGAAGCTGTAGGCTCGACCGCATCCTCGGCCTCATCCTCGGCTTCCGCCATGCCGAAACGGACCGAGGCGGTCAGTCCGCCACCGGGCGTCCCTGACAGCACCACGCTGGCGCCGTGCAGCCGCGCGATCTCGCGCACGATCGACAGGCCCAGCCCGGTGCCTTCCGCGGACTGTCCGCTCTCGCCGCGATAGAAGCGGCGGAACACCGCCTCGCGTTCGGCAGGCGCAATGCCTGGCCCGTTGTCCACCACCTGCAGCACCGGCATGCCGCCCGACAGTGCAACCCGTACGGTGACCACCGCGCCTCGGCCCGCATAGCGGATCGCATTGTCGATCAGGTTGCCCGTCATCTCCTGCAGCAGCTCTGGCTGTCCGTCGAGCGGCACCGGACCCTCCTGCTCGAATCCCAGGTCGACCTGGCTGCCCCGCGCCACCGGTGCCCATTCCAGCGCCACGCCCTGCGCCAGCGTATCGAGCCGCAGTGGCCGCAGCGTCGGCGCGTAGCCCGCGTCCGGCTCCAGTCGCGACAGCGACAACAGCTGCTGCACGCCCTTGGACGCATGCCGCACGGTGCCGTGCAGCAGCCGCATATGCTCGCGCACGCGTTCGCCATCGCGTTCTCTCAATGCCAGTTCGGACTGCGCCTGGATGATCGCCAGCGGTGTCTTGAGCTGGTGCGCGGCATCGGCAAAGAAGCGCTTGCGCGCCTGCACCATGCGATACAGCCGCGCCATGTACTGGTTCAGCGCCTGCACCAGCGGCTTCATCTCCGCAGGCAGGTCCTTCTGCTCGATCGGGTCCAGCTGGGTGCCGCGGTGCGCGACGGTGTCGGAAAGCCGGTGCAGCGGCCCCAGTCCGCGGCGCACGCCGAACCAGACGATGCCCAGCGCCAGCGTCACCAGCACCAGCTCCTGCAGCAGCGATCCGACCAGGATGTCGCGCGCCAGCAACTGGCGCGGCTCGATGGACTCGCCGACCAGCACCCACACCAGCCGCGTGCGCGCCGAGCCGACGTCGTGGACCGGCAGCGGCTGCGCGGCCATGCGCAGGGGCTGTTCGCGGAACTCGGTGTCGTAGAACACGGTGCGGTAGAGCTGCAGCGGCGCTTCGGCGGGCATCGGCAGGTCGTCGTAGCCGGTCACGGTGGCGCCAGCTTCGTCGCGGATGCGGTAGTAGATGTGCGGACCGGCCTGGTCGTCGAACAGCTCCAGTGCGAGATTGGGCAGGTCCACGTCAAGCCGCCCCTCGCGCAGCCGGATGCCTTCGCGCATGGCGCGCAGCGACGCTTCCAGGGTGCGGTCGAACGCGGTATGCGCGGCCGACATGGCGCGCTGGTATGTGAGCCAGGCATCGAAGGCGAGCAGGCCCATCAGCGGCACCAGCAACCACAGCGACAGCTGCAGCCGCAGGCTGGGCGGCCGGCGCGCAATCTTCATTGCGGACGCGCACAGGCCGACGCCGGCCGCGACTCGAGCAGGTACCCGAGGCCACGCAGCGTGACGATGGCCACGCCGCTGCCATCGAGCTTCTTGCGCAGGCGGTGCACGTAGATCTCGATTGCGTCCGGGTTCACCGATTCATCGATGCCGAAGATCTTCTCCGACAGGGCTGCCTTGTTGACCGCGCGGCCGTCGCGCAACAGCAGGACTTCCAGCACGGCGCGCTCGCGGCCGGTCAGCGCCAGCAACTCGCCGTGCAGCATGAACGCGCGGCTGATGCTGTCGTAGTGGAGCGGGCCGAACGCCAGTTGCGTGTTGTCATGCCCGTGGCTGCGGCGGATCAGCGCGCGGGCGCGCGCCTCCAGTTCGGACAGGTCGAACGGCTTGGCCAGGTAGTCGTCGGCGCCAAGGTCGAGGCCGCGCACGCGGTCTTCCACCGAGCCGTGCGCGGTCAGGATCAGCACCGGCAGCGGATTGCGCCGCTGGCGCAGGCGGCGCAGCACCTCCAGCCCGTCGAGTCCCGGCAGGCCGAGGTCCAGGATCAGCAGGGCGTAGTCCTGGGTGCACAGCAGGCTGTCGGCGCTGCGGCCGTCGTGCATGCAATCGACCGTGAAGCCGGCCTGGCCCAAGGCCTGGCTCAGGGAGTTGGCAAGCATCACATTGTCTTCGGCAAGCAGGATACGCATGGAACAGGGGCAGGGCAGGAAGATCGGCAAAACGGCACGGCATCCCGCAGGCGTGCTGCAGGAACGGCTGAGGCCAGACTGATACAGCGATCTGCTGCGCCTTAGAAGCTAGGGAAACCCCCAACCCCGGGTAGCGCCGGCATGCGTGAATTGACCCGATTCCGAAAGCGAACTGAAAGTGCGCGTCGCCTACCATCCGCCCCGTTCCAGCATCAACACCACAACAACCACACAAACCAAGGAGACATCATGAAGCGCATGGTTATGGCAATCGCGACGATGGGGCTGGCTGCAGCCGGTTCGGCATCCGCCCAGTCGAGCGTGACCCTGTATGGGCTGGTGGACGCCGGTATCGAATACGTCAGCCATGCCGGCCCGGACGGGTCGGCGGTGAAGCTGATCTCGGGAGGCAAGAACACGTCGCGCTGGGGCATCCGCGGCAGCGAAGACCTGGGCGGCGGGCTCAAGGCCATCTTCAACCTCGAAAGCGGCATCGCCATCGATACCGGCCGGCTGGACACCGACAACACGCTGTTCGATCGCCGCGCCACCGTGGGGCTGTCGAGCCGGTATGGCCAGGTGGTGCTTGGCCGCACCTTCACCACCACCTACGACTTCATGCTGCCGTTCGACCCGATGGGCTATGCCCCGGCCTATTCGTGGGCCACATCGTCAACCGCCACCGGCGGCCGCAAGGACGGGCTGTTCTCGCGTGCGTCCAACGCGATCCGCTATGACGGCAGCTTCGGCGGCCTGAAGCTGGGCGCGACCATGGCGCTGGGCGAAGTGGCGGGTGATTTCAAGAGCTCGTCCAAGTACGCGCTCGGCGTCGGCTACAACGCCGGCAAGTTCGCCGCGGCGGCGACGTGGGACCGCCAGAACGGTGCCGGCGCCAGCACCACGCCGGCCGACAGCACCGACTACATCCAGGGCATCCACGCCGGCGCCAGCTACGACTTCGGCGGCCTGAAGCTGTTCGCCGGCTACCGCAACTACAAGCGCACCTTTACCACCGGCGCGCCGGACGACCGCAGCGACATGTACTGGGGCGGCGCGAGCTACGGCTTCACCCCGGCATTCACGCTGTACGGCGCGGTCTACAAGCAGAACATCAAGGGCGGCAACAATGCCGACCCGATCCTGTTCTCGCTGCGCGGCCAGTACGCGCTGTCCAAGCGCACGCTGGCCTACCTGTCGGTCGGCTATGCGGAGGCGCGCAACGGGCAGAACGTCAGCGTGTCGCGCGACCTGGTCGGCTATGCCAGCAACCAGACCGGCGTGATGGCCGGCCTGCAGCACCGCTTCTGACGGGAGCCGACTGGCGATTGACGATTGGGAACTGCCTGCCGCCCTGGCGTAGGGGTGTACGCCGACAAGGACGGCAGGCAGCTTGAGGCGCGTTGCCTCAGCGGGCGCAGGGCGTTGCCGCACGTCCTGCGCCCTTCTTTTATCGGCGGCCGGGCAGGGTGCCCGCCGCCCGGCGCGTGCCCAGGATCACGCTCTGGTCACGCTCACGGCACGATCACGATCTTGCCGGTCACCTTGCGCGCCTCCATGTCCTTGAGCGCCTGCGGTGCCTGTTCCAGCGGATAGCGCGCCGAGATATGCGGGCGGATCTTGCCTTCCTTCATCCAGCCCAGCATCTGCGCCATGTTGGCCTGGTTGGCCTTGGGCTCGCGGCGCACGAAGTCGCCCCAGAACACGCCCACCAGCGACGCCCCTTTCAGCAGCGCCAGGTTCAGCGGCAGCTTCGGGATCTCGCCGTTGGCAAATCCCACCACCAGGTAGCGGCCGCGCCAGCCGATCGAGCGGAACGCCGGCTCGGCATAGATGCCGCCCACCGGGTCGTAGACGACATCCGGGCCCGTGCCGTCGGTCAGCGCCTTGACGCGCTCGCGCAGGTCTTCGGTGCTGTAGTTGATCAACGCATCGGCACCGTGCTCCTTGCACACCGCCAGCTTCTCGTCGGTCGAGGCGGCGGCGATCACGCGCGCGCCGATGGCCTTGCCGATCTCGATTGCCGCGATGCCCACGCCGCCGGCCGCGCCCAGCACCAGCATGGTCTGGCCCGCCTTCAGCTCGCCGCGGTCGATCACCGCATGGTGCGAGGTGCCGTAGGTCAGCGTGAAGGCCGCGGCGGTCTCGAAGTCGATCCCCGGCGGCATCGGCACCACCGAGGCGGCGGGCGCCTTGGCCTGCGTGGCAAACGCGCCGTTGCCCAGGTAGGCGATGACCTTGTCGCCCGGCTTGACGTGGGTGACGCCTTCGCCCACCGCCTTGACCACGCCGGCCAGTTCGGAGCCGGGGCTGAACGGCAGGGCAGGCTTGGCCTGGTATTTGTTCTGGATGATGAGCACATCCGGGAAGTTGACCGCTGCCGCCTTCACGTCGATGACCACTTCGCCCGCGCCCGGCACCAGATCGGGCAGGGTTTCCACGGTCAGCGAATCAGGGGGGCCCCAGGCTTTGCACAGTACGGCTTTCATCTTGTCTCCGGTCGATGTTTGTGGCATTCGTGTGGCATTCCGCGCCAGTCAAGCTTATGCGGGCGGGCAGGGCAAGTGTAGCGTACAAATAGCACGGTCGTTCTGTTCCATGCCGAAGCCGCTGGAGCGGTTATTTGCGCCCTGCATAGCGTTTCGCGGAGTGCCCCGGAACATGGTGCCGGCGCGGCTCAGGGGGCGCTTGTACGGCGCGCGCTCAGGTACAATCGCGCCATGCATATCCTCCTTGCCAACGATGACGGTTATCTCGCGCCGGGACTGGCCGTTCTGCATGCTGCGCTCGCCCCGCTGGGCCGGATCACGGTCATCGCGCCCGAGCAGAACCACAGCGGCGCTTCCAACTCCCTGACGCTGCAGCGCCCGCTGTCGATCTACGAAGCGCGCGAAGGCGTGCAGAAGGGATTCCGCTTCGTCAACGGCACGCCGACCGACTGCGTGCACATCGCGCTGACCGGGCTGCTGGACGAGAAGCCAGACCTGGTGGTGTCCGGCATCAACCAGGGACAGAACATGGGCGAAGACGTGCTGTATTCCGGCACCGTCGCCGCCGCCATCGAAGGCTACCTGCTCGGCATCCCGTCGGTCGCCTTCTCGCAGGTCGACAAGGGCTGGGAGCATCTCGACGCAGCCGCGCGCGTCGCGCGCACCGTGGTCGAACGCATCATCGGCCAGCCGCCCGCCGAACCCTTCCTGCTCAACGTCAATATCCCCAGCCTGCCGTTCGAACACATCAAGGGCTATCGCGCCACGCGCCTGGGCAAGCGCCATCCTTCGCAGCCGGTGATCACGCAGGTGAACCCGCGCGGCGACACCAACTACTGGATCGGCCCGGCCGGCGATGCGCGCGATGCCAGTGAAGGCACGGACTTCCATGCCACCGCCGCCGGTTACGTCTCGCTGACGCCGTTGCAGCTCGACCTGACCCATCGCGGGCAGCTCGATGCGCTCGACCAGTGGTTGAAATAGGCAGCCGCTTCGCAGTGTCGCGCCCCCGATGAGTTCCACGCCCCGACGCAACAAGTTCCCCTTGCCGCTGGACGCGGTCGTCGAACGCAAGCCCGCACCGGCACGCACCGCCGGCATGCCTGCCGTCGACGCGCGGCGCACGGGCACGTCCGCACCGCCACCGAAACCGGCCAAGCCAAGGCTGCCGCGCACCGCGGCACCGGCGCCGGCGCCCGCACCCGCGAGCGCGGTGGAGCAGCGCGCCTCGGCGGCCACGGCCGGCGGCGGCGGCATGGCGTCCGCGCGCGCGCGCGCCGCGCTGGCGGCGCGGCTGCGCGCCGGCGGCATCCGCGACGAGCGCGTGTTGTCGGCCATCGCTGCGGTGCCGCGCCACCTGTTCGTCGAGCCGGGGCTGGCGTCGCAGGCGTATGAAGACGCCGCGCTGCCGATCGGCCACCAGCAGACCATTTCCAAGCCATCGGTGGTGGCGCGCATGATCGAGCTGCTGCGCGACGGCCTGGCCGCCGACACGCCGCTGGAGCGCGTGCTGGAGATCGGCACCGGCTGCGGCTACCAGGCCGCGGTGCTGAGCCAGGTGGCGCGCGAAGTCTTCTCGATCGAGCGCATCCGGCCGCTGCACGAGCAGGCCAAGGCGAACCTGCGCCCGCTGCGCGTGCCCAACCTGCGCCTGCACTATGGCGACGGCATGCTCGGCCTGCCGCAGGCGGCACCGTTCTCGGCCATCATCCTGGCCGCCGCCGGCATGGAAGTGCCACAGGCGCTGCTGGAACAACTGGAGGTAGGCGGGCGGCTGATCGCCCCGGTGGCCGTGGTGCCGCCGGCGGGCGTGCCCGGCCAGACCGTGACGCAGCAGTTGCTGCTGATCGAGCGGCGCAACCGACATCGCTTTCACAGAACCGCGCTTGAAGCCGTTTTCTTTGTGCCCTTAAAATCGGGCACCATCTGAGTCGAACTATGCACAACATCGTGAAATCGCAATATTTCGCACGCGCCGGTCAACTTTTTACGGCTTCTGCGCTGACGGCCCTGCTGGCCGCCTGCGCTAATTCGCCGATGCCGGCCCCTGTCGTTGACCGCACCTCCACCTCGGGCGCTGCCGCCGCCTCGATGGAGCCGGCCCCACCGGGATACTATCGGGTCAAGCGAGGCGATACGCTTTATCGAATCGCCCTGGAAAACGGCCAGTCGTACCGTGATGTCGCGACCTGGAACAACCTGTCCAATGTGAACCAGATCGAAGTTGGCCAGTTGTTGCGCATCGTGCCTCCGGGTGCCGACGTCAACGCTGCGCCCGGGGTTTCCACCACGCCGATTGCCCCGGCCACGGTGCAGGCCCAGCCGATCGACCAGGCGCGCCCGGTGGGCACGCCGGCAGTGGCAACCCCGGCCCCGTCAGCGCCCGCGGCGCCTGCCGCGGCGGCCGCCACGCCGTCCGCGCCGGTCGCCGATGGCGCGATGAAGCTGGCCTGGCCGGCAACCGGCCAGATGGTCGGTAAATTCGATGACAAGGGTAATAAGGGCATCGATATTGCGGGCAAGAAGGGCGATGCGGTGCTGGCTGCCGACGATGGCCGAGTGATTCACGTTGGCCCCTTGCGCGGCTACGGGAATCTTGTCATCATCAAACACAACGAGACATTTCTTACTGCGTACGGGCATAACGAGAAGGTGCTCGTGGCAGAGCAATCCGCGGTCCGCAAGGGCCAGAAGATTGCGGAGATGGGCAACAGTGATACCGACCGGGTGAAGCTTCACTTCGAAGTTCGCAAGAACGGAAAACCGGTTGATCCGATGCGGTACCTGCCGCCACAGTGAGGGTTCATGCCACGCCAGAAAACCGTCTCCTCCGGAACAACTGTCAGTAGGGCTCGCCGTCCAAAGCAGCCGGAAGTGAAGGCTGGTGTGGCACATCCCGACGAGCACGCCGACGCGCAAGCGTTCGAGCCAGATCTTGCTGCCGACCTGATTCCCGTGACCGACGAGCCGATCGCCACCTCCACTTCGGTGGGCCTGCGCGAATCGGACCTGCTCGCCGACGACAACGACCGCCATCTGCGCGATGACGACGATGACGAGTCTGAAGACGAGGAAGACAGCGAAGGCGAGAATGGCAGCGATGGCGCAGCGGCCGAGCACGATGATTTCCGCACGGTGCTGCATACCGAGCTGGCCGCCGACACCGTCCAGCATTACCTGAACCGCATCAGCATCAAGCCGCTGCTGTCCGCGCCGGAGGAATTGCATTTCTCCACGCTGGCCAAGGACGGCGACTTTGCGGCGCGCCAGGTCATGATCGAGCGCAACCTGCGGCTGGTGGTCAGCATCGCCAAGGGATACCTCAATCGGGGGGTGCCGCTGCTCGACCTGATCGAGGAAGGTAATCTCGGCCTGATGCATGCGATCGAGAAATTCGATCCGTCGCGCGGGTTCCGCTTCTCGACCTATGCGACCTGGTGGATCCGCCAGAGCATCGAGCGCGCCATCATGAACCAGGCCCGCACCGTTCGCCTGCCGGTGCACGTGATCCGCGAACTGAACCAGGTGCTGCGCGCCAAGCGCCATCTGGAGAAGGGCGGTACCGACGGGCGCGACGCCAGCCTGGAAGACATCGCCCACCTGCTGGGCAAGACGCCGGACGAAGTGCAGGACGTCCTGGCACTCAACGAACACACCACCTCGCTCGATACGCCGTTCGACCTCGATCCCGGCTCGAGCCTCCTGGATTTCCTCTCTGACGAGCACAACGCCGCCCCCGATCAGGAGGTGGCGCACCGCGAACTGGAAGGGCTGATGAAGCTCTGGCTCGCGCGCCTGTCGGAAAAGCATCGCTATGTGGTGGAGCGCCGCTTCGGCCTCAACCATATCGAACCAGCCACGCTGGAAGAGCTCGCCGAGGAGATGGGCCTGACGCGCGAGCGCGTACGCCAGATCCAGCAGGAGGCGCTGGTCAAGCTCAAGCGGCATTTCGCTTCGCAAGGTGTCAGGAAGGACGCCGTTTTATGACCCCTGTGCTGGTATTCGACATCGAGACCATTCCCGATGTCGCCGGCCTGCGCCGTTTGCATGACCACCCCGACGCGATGAGCGACGGCGAAGTCGCCGAACACGCCTTTGCCGCCCGCCGCGAGAAGACCGGCAGCGATTTCCTGCCGCACTACCTGCAGCGCGTCGCCGCGATTTCCTGCGTGCTGCGGCGCACGCACCGCGATGGTTCGGCCGTGTTCCATGTGGGCTCGCTCGGCACCACCGAGGACAACGAGGCCACGCTGATCCAGAAGTTCTACGAACTGATCGCCCGCTACAGCCCGCAACTGGTTTCATGGAACGGCGGCGGATTCGATCTCCCCGTGCTGCATTACCGCGGCCTCGTCAACGGCGTCACCGCGCCGCGCTACTGGGAGATGGGCGAGGGCCGCGACGAAGACAGCCGCGACTTCAAGTGGAACAACTACATCAGCCGCTATCACATGCGGCACCTGGATCTCATGGACCTGCTGGCGATGTACCAGCCGCGCGCCAGCGCGCCACTGGATGACCTGGCCAAGCTGTGCGGTTTCCCGGGCAAGATGGGGATGGATGGCAGCAAGGTCTGGCACGCATACCAGGCTGGCCAGCTCGACGAGATCCGCGCGTATTGCGAGACCGACGTCGTCAACACCTACCTGATGTACTGCCGTTTCCAACTGATGCGCGGCGGCATGTCGCCGCGCGAGTTCGACACGGAGATGGACCTTGTCCAGGAATCGCTGGCGGAGCTGCCCGGCGAGCAGTGGATGGAATATCTGCAGGCCTTCCGCCTGCAGCGCCTCACGCCCGAAGTCGACGACTTCGAGGATTGATCGCGCCGGCGCCCGCCGGCGTGCGCCACGGCCTTAGAGGTCCAGCGACAGCAGGATCGGCTGGTGGTCCGAGTCGGCGGTATCCGCGTTGATCTCGCAACGCCGGATCCGCGCGGCCAGGTTATCCGTCACGAACATGAAGTCGCAGGCGAACGGTGGCTCGGGCCATTGCTCCTTGTCATGGATGGCGCAGGTCGGCGCGTGCGGCTGGCCGGGATGCGTGAGCAGCCAGGCGTCGCGCCATGGCGTGGTGGCGTCGTCGAACGGCTCCAGCATGCGGCGATAGGCAATGTCGTCGGGTTTGCTGTTGAAATCGCCGCACAGGATGGCTTCGGCGGGGCGCGGTTCCGGCGTGAACGGCCCGGGCCACTTCTCGCTGCGGCCCGGGCGCCGCGCGTGGTCGCAAGCCTGGACATGCCAGTCGCGCAGGGCTTCGGCCTGCGCCGCGCGCTGGAGCGCCGAGTAATACTCAAGGTGCGTGCAGATCACGCGCAGTGGCTGTGTGCCGGCTTCGACGGTGACTTCCAGCGCAACGCGCGGCATCGACGCCACTTGCGGGTCTGCAGGCCACGGCAATGCGTGCCGGAATACCTCGCGTACTGATAGCCGCGTGGCGATCAGGTTGCCGAATTGCTTGTGTGTGCCGTTGCGGTCGCGCCGGTCCACGCCTGACGCAAAGAGCAGGTGATAGCCTGGCAGGAGGGCGGTCAGTTCGGCCACCTGGTCGATGCCCGGCTCGCCACGCAGTTCCCCGAAGCCGCGCGTGACTTCTTGCAGGCAGATCACATCGGCATCGGCCATCGCGCGCAGCGTGTCCACCTGCCGCGCCAGGTCCACACGTCCGTCCGCGCCGCGGCCCCACTGGACATTCCACGAAATCAGTTCCATACAACGCCTCCGTCGTTGACCCGGCCGGTCTGGCATACAATCGCCCTTTCGTAAAACAATACGTCAGGTTTTATCTGGTGTCCCAAGCCGTGTCCTCCCCACAAGAAACGTCCGCCGCCGTGCCCGAATCAGCCGCACCGGGTGCCGCTCCCGCCGCAAAAGAGTCCCGTGGCCGTGGCAATGCCAGTGGCAATGCTCCGGGCGCCGATCCGGTGGTGTCGATCGATAGCCTTGACATGGAGGCGCGCGGCGTCGGCCGCCTGGTCAACGAGGACGGCACGCCTGGCAAGGTGATCTTTGTCGAAGGCGCATTGCCCGGCGAGACGGTCAGCTATCGCAGCTATCGCCGTAAGCCCAGCTTCGAGCAGGCGCACCTCGGCGAAGTCCTGCAGGAATCGGTGATGCGCGTGAAGCCGGGCTGCCAGCATTTCGGCGTCTGCGGCGGGTGCTCGATGCAACACCTGGATTCGCGTGCGCAGCTGGCGATCAAGCAGCGCGTGCTTGAAGACAATTTGTGGCACCTGTCCAAGGTGAAGCCCGACGTGGTGTTCCGCCCGATCGCCGGGCCAGACTGGGGCTACCGCTACCGCGCGCGCTTGACCGTGCGCCATGTGGTGAAGAAGGGCGGCGTGCTGGTGGGCTTCCATGAGCGCAAGAGCAGCTACGTCGCCGACATGACGCGTTGTGAAATCCTGCCGCCGCATGTGTCGGCGATGCTGGTGCCGCTGCGCGAACTGGTGGCGGGACTGTCGATCCGCGACCGCATGCCGCAGATCGAACTGGCCGTCGGGCACGAAGTGACGGCGCTGGTGCTGCGTATCCTCGAGCCGCTGACCGACGCCGACAAGGACCTGCTGCGCGTCTTCGCCGACGCGTACAAGGTGCAGTTCTGGCTGCAGCCGAAGGGGCCGGACACGGTCTACCCGTTCTACCCGGCTGACGTCGAGCTGGCCTATACGCTGCCGGAATTCGGAATCCGCATGCCGTTCAAGCCGACCGACTTCACGCAGGTGAACCACCAGATCAACCGCGTGCTGATCGGCCGCGCGCTGCGCCTGCTCGATGCGCAGCCGGGCGACCGCCTGCTCGACCTGTTCTGCGGCATCGGCAACTTCACGCTGCCGCTGGCCACGCAGGGCAAGTCGGTGATGGGTATCGAAGGCAGCGAGGCGCTGACCACGCGCGCGCTGGCCAATGCGGATTACAACGGGCTGGCCGAGAGGACCGAATTCGCATGCCGCAACCTGTTCGAAGTCACGGCTGACGACATCGCCGCGCTGGGCCGCTTCGACCGCTGGCTGGTCGACCCGCCGCGCGAAGGCGCGCTCGCGGTGAGCAAGGCGCTCGGCGAGCTGGCACAGCAGGGCAGCGACGTGCTGCCGCAGCGCATCGTCTATGTGTCGTGCAGCCCGGCCACGCTGGCGCGCGATGCCGGCCTGCTGGTGCACGAGGCGGGCTACCGGCTGAGCGGCGCCGGCGTGGTCAACATGTTCCCGCACACCTCGCACGTGGAGTCGATCGCGGTGTTCGACCGCGGCTGATCGCTGCGTGCGTCCAAAAGAAAAGCCGGCCCACAGGCCGGCTTATTTCATGCCGCGGCGTTTGCCGTCATTCCCGGCTGCCGCCGAAGATGCCCAGCAGCGCCAGCAGGTTGACGAAGACGTTGTATACGTCGAGGTAGATCGCCAGCGTGGCGGTAATGTAGTTGGTTTCGCCGCCGTTCACCACGCGCTGTACATCGAACAGGATGTACGCCGAGAAAATACCGATCGCGATCACCGACACCGTGATCATCAACGACGGCAGCTGCAGCCAGATATTGGCAACGCTGGCCAGGATCAGCAGGATCACGCCGACGAACAGGAACTTGCCCAGGCCGGAGAAATCGCGCTTGCTGACGGTGGCGATGGTCGCCATCGCGCCGAACACTGCTGCCGTGCCGCCAAAAGCGTACATGATCAGCGCCGGTCCGTTGGAGAACGCCAGCGTCACGCTGATCAGCCGGGACAGCATCAGTCCCATGAAGAACGTGAACGCCAGCAACAGCACCACGCCCATGCTGCTGTTCTTGGTCTTCTCGATGGCGAAGAAGAACCCGAATGCAATGGCCAGGAAAAGGATCAGCGACAGGCCGGGGCTGCCCGCCATGAAGCTGAAGCCGGTGGCCACGCCGATCCACGCACCGAGCACGGTAGGGATCATCGAGAGGGCCAGCAGCCAGTAAGTGTTGCGCAAGACCCGGTTGCGAACGACGACGTCAGTGACGGTCGACGCACTATTGCCGAAACCGTAGGTATTCAGCTTGTTATCCATGGTGACTCCTGTCTCAAAACGGTGAGGCTGCCGGGCCTGTCCGAAAGAAAGAGAATATTCGGATCGACCGCGGACGGAACCATCGTCAATGTGGCATCTGGCCGGCCGAATTGCAAGGGCGGGGTAACCCAGCAGGCACCCGCATTCGCTGTTACAGCCGGTTTGGCGCCGCCTTCGTTTGACGGAGGGCGGGGCGTCGTGTTCCTGACATGACAAGGATGTAATGTGCCGCCAATGCGACTTGCGGCCGAAATGGGTCGCAGGACCCGTAGCACCAACGCCGGAGCGGTCCAGACCCTCGAAAGGGTCATCATCTTCGTGCTAGAATCGCACGTTTAATCCATTTGTAACCCCTTCATTTTTCGGAGTTTTTCATGGCGATCGAACGCACCCTGTCGATTATCAAGCCGGATGCCGTGGCCAAGAACGTCATCGGCCAGATCTACGCCCGTTTCGAGGCCGCCGGCCTGAAGATCGTTGCTGCCAAGATGGTGCACCTGTCGCGCGGCGAAGCCGAGCAGTTCTATGCTGTGCACAAGGAGCGTCCGTTCTTCAAGGACCTGGTCGACTTCATGGTTTCCGGCCCGGTCATGATCCAGGCCCTGGAAGGCGAGAATGCTATCGCCAAGAACCGTGACCTGATGGGCGCCACCGACCCGAAGAAGGCCGAGAAGGGCACCATCCGCGCCGACTTTGCCGACAGCATCGACGCCAACGCCGTGCACGGCTCGGACGCCGCCGAAACCGCTGCCGTGGAAGTTGCCTTCTTCTTCCCGGGCATGAACGTCTACAGCCGCTGATCGGCTGCTGACTGACACTGAAGCTGAGTTTGCCGTCATGAACCATCTCGTCAACCTGCTCGACTACGACGCGGACGCGCTCACCGCCTATTGCGGCGAGCTCGGCGAGAAGCCGTTCCGTGCGCGGCAACTGCAACGCTGGATCCACCACTATGGTGCCAGCAGCTTCGACGCCATGTCGGATCTCGCCAAGTCGCTGCGCGAAAAGCTCTCGACCCGGGCCGAGATCCGCGCGCCTGCCGCCATTACCGACAACCTGTCGGCCGACGGCACGCGCAAGTGGCTGCTCGACGTCGGCCAGGGCAACGCAGTGGAAACGGTGTACATCCCCGAGGAAACGCGCGGCACGCTGTGCGTCTCCTCGCAGGCGGGCTGCGCGGTCAACTGCCGCTTCTGCTCGACCGGCAAGCAGGGCTTTTCGCGCAACCTGACCACGGGCGAGATCATTGGCCAGCTGTGGATGGCGGAGTTCGCCATGCGCGAGCAGCTGGGCCGTGGCCCCAGGGACGACCGCGTCATCTCCAACGTGGTGATGATGGGCATGGGCGAGCCGCTGCTGAACTACGATGCCGTGGTGCCGGCCATGCGGCTGATGCTGGACGACAACGCCTACGGCCTGTCGCGCCGCCGCGTGACACTGTCCACCTCGGGCGTGGTGCCGATGATGGACCGGCTGTCGAAGGACCTGCCGGTGGCCCTTGCCGTGTCGCTGCACGCGTCCAACGACGCCTTGCGCGACGTGCTGGTGCCGCTGAACAAGAAGTACCCGCTGGCCGAGCTGATGGCGGCATGCCGCCGCTACCTGGAATTCGCGCCGCGCGATTTCATTACTTTCGAATACTGCATGCTGGACGGTGTCAATGATGGCGTCGAGCATGCGCGGGAACTGCTGAAGCTTGTCGCCGACGTGCCGTGCAAGTTCAACCTGATCCCGTTCAACCCGTTCCCCGAGTCGGGCCTGAAGCGTTCCAACAACGAGCAGATCCGGCGCTTCGCGCAGGTGCTGATGGACGCCGGCATCGTGACCACCATCCGCAAGACGCGGGGCGACGACATCGATGCCGCTTGCGGCCAGTTGGCCGGGGAAGTGAAGGATCGTACCCGTCTGGCCGAGCGCGGCAAGTTCGGCAAGATCACGCCACTGGTGCCGGTCAACGGCACCGGCCAGCCTCGGGAGGCTCGCCCTGCATGATCCGTCTGATCGCTGCAGCCCTGTTCGGGCTGTTGATGTTGTCCGGCTGCCAGCTGCCGCACACGCCGGCGCAGGATCTCCAGACCGCTTCCGGCCAGACCGATGCAAGGCGCCGTGCCAGCATCCGGCTGCAGCTGGCCACCAACTATCTCGAGGCCGGCCAGAATGCGGTCGCGCTTGACGAGATCAAGCAGGCGATCGCCATCGATCCATCGCTCGCGGATGCCTACCATGTGCGCGCGCTGATCTATATGAACATGAACGAGCAGGCGCTGGCCGACGACAGCTTCCGCACAGCGGTGTCGATGCGCGGCAACGATGGTGATCTGCTCAACAACTATGGCTGGTTCCTGTGCCAGTCGGGCCGCTATGGCGAAGCCGTGCCGATGCTGCAGCGCGCCGTGTCGGCACCGTCGGCGGGCGGCCCGGTGAAGCCGCTGATCAGCCTGGGGGCGTGCGAGCTGCGCCGCGGCAACAGCGCCGAGGCGGAAAAGAATCTGAAGGCCGCGCTGGGCTACGACCGCAACAACCCGGTGGCTAACACCAATCTGGCGTTGGTCTACTACCGGCGCGGCGATTTCGCGCAGGCCCGGCAGTATGCCCAGCGCGTCAACAGCAGCCAATTTGCCAGTGCGCAATCCCTCTGGCTGGGAGCGCGCATTGCACACCGCCAGGGCGATGGCCGCACGCAGGATGCGCTGGTCGCGCAGCTGCGCAGCCGCTTCCCCGATTCGCGTGAGTTGACCGCCTACGAACAAGGAGCATGGGATGAGTGAGCACGACCGCGCCGCAGGCCAGGCCGTACCGACGCAATACGTCGGCGGTGGCGCGCACGAAGGAGACCGCGAAGCCGCAGCGCGCGAAATTGGCGCGGCACTGGCGCGCGAGCGCGAGGCGCAGCGGATGTCGGTGGAAGACGTCAGCGCGCGCCTGAAGGTGGCGGCTCCGAAGCTGCGCGCGATCGAAGCCGGCGACCTGCAGGCGCTGCCCGATGTCACTTTCGCCAAGGGCGTGATGCGGGCCTACTCGCGCATGCTGCATGTCGATATCGACGCGCTGCTGGCGCGCTTCCAGCCTCCGGTGGCACCGGTCACCGAAATTGCACGCCAGCGCGAGGGCAGCCTCAATGCCGCGTTCGACGACCGCAATCGCTTCCGCACCGGCGGAGCCGGTGGGCGCTGGATCTGGCTGGCCCTGGTGGCGGTAGTGCTGGCCGCCGGTGGCTGGTTCGGCCTGGACCATATCCGCCAGTGGATCGATACCCGCGGCAGCGCGGCCGAGACTGCCACGACGGAGGAACATGCCGCTGCGCAATCGACAGAGCCCGGCACGGTGACCGCAGCGCTGCCGCCGGTAATGGCCGCCGCCGACTCGCCGGCGCCCTCGGCCGAAACCACACCGGCCACCGCGGTGGCTCCGGCTGCCGCGCCGGCATCGGTAGCGGTGGCCGTGCCTGCTGTTGCGCCGGTTGCAGCAACGCCTGCGCCGGCGCCCGCAGCGACGGCAGCGCTGGCAGCGGCGGCCGGTGAGGGGGAGCTGCAGATCCGCTTCGCCAGCGACACCTGGTATGAAATCCGCGACAGCAGCGGCAAGATCGTGCTGGGCGGCACGGCCAAGGCCGGCCAGGCGGTGTCCGGTGGCGGCAAGGCTCCGTACAAGGTGGTGATCGGCAACGTCAAGGGGATCGAGTCGATGACGCGCAACGGCACGCCGGTCGACCTGAAGGCAGCCAACCGCAACAACGTGGCGCGCCTGACGCTGCCCTGATCCGGGCCGGCGAGAGGTGCGGCGCAGTGCGTCTTTGCAAGGTGGTAATGCTATGAACCAACAGCTCTGTCTCCCGGTCCTGCCCGGCTCGCTGCCGCGCCGCCAGACGCGCCAGGCGCGCGTCGTGTGGGGCGATAACGTCGTGACCATCGGCGGCGACGCGCCGGTGCGCGTGCAGTCGATGACCAATACGGACACGGTCGACGCCATCGGCACGGCGATCCAGGTCAAGGACCTGGCGCGCGCGGGTTCGGAAATCGTGCGCATCACGGTGAACACGCCTGAGGCCGCCGCGGCAGTGCCGTCGATCCGCGAGCAGCTCGACCGCATGGGCGTCGACGTGCCGCTGGTGGGCGACTTCCACTACAACGGCCACAAGTTGCTGCAGGACTATCCGGCCTGTGCCGAGGCACTGTCCAAGTACCGCATCAACCCCGGCAACGTGGGGCAGGGCGCCAAGCGCGATACGCAGTTCGCGCAGATGATCGAGATGGCGTGCCGCTACAACAAGCCGGTGCGCATCGGCGTGAACTGGGGCAGCCTGGACCAGGACCTGCTGGCGCGCATCATGGACGAGAACGCGTTGCGCGCCGAGCCCTGGCCCGCGCAGAGCGTGATGATCGAGGCGCTGATCACGTCGGCGATCGATTCGGCGAAAAAGGCCGAAGAGGTCGGCCTGGCGGGCAGCCAGATCATCCTGTCGTGCAAGGTATCGCAGGTGCAGGAGCTGATCGCGGTCTACCGCGAGCTGGCGCGCCGTTGCGACTATGCGTTGCACCTGGGCCTGACCGAGGCCGGCATGGGGAGCAAGGGCATCGTCGCGTCCACCGCGGCGCTGTCGGTGCTGCTGCAGGAAGGCATCGGCGACACGATCCGCATCTCGCTGACGCCGGAACCCGGCGCGCCGCGCGAGAAGGAAGTGTATGTGGGGCAGGAAATCCTGCAGACCATGGGCCTGCGCAACTTCACCCCGATGGTGATTGCATGCCCGGGATGTGGCCGCACCACCAGCACGGTGTTCCAGGAGCTTGCGGCCAGCATCCAGGCGTACCTGCGCGAGCAGATGCCGCATTGGAAAACCGCCTATCCGGGCGTCGAGGAAATGGATGTGGCCGTGATGGGCTGCATCGTCAACGGCCCGGGCGAGAGCAAGCACGCCAATATCGGCATTTCGCTGCCGGGCTCGGGCGAGTCGCCCGCCGCGCCGGTGTTCGTCGACGGCGTCAAGGTGAAGACGCTGCGCGGCGAGCGTATTGCCGAGGAATTCCAGGCGATCGTGGACGAGTACGTTCGCACGCATTACGGCCCGGGCGCTGCACGGGCCAATAGAGAAGTGGCAGCCTGAGCCGCACCGGCCAGGCCCGAGAAGCTGACAAGAACAGAATGACGCAATCCGATAACGCAGCCGCCGCCGGCGCTGCCAAGACTGAACCGAAGGCCGAACTGAAGGCCGAGCAGAAGGTGAAGCCCGCCAAGGCCCTGCAGGGCGTGAAGGGCATGAATGACATGCTGCCGGCCGACGCGCCGCTGTGGGAGCATTTCGAGAATGCCGCGCGCGCCATGCTGCGCGCCTACGGCTACCAGCAGCTGCGCACGCCAATCGTCGAGCACACGCAGCTGTTCGTGCGTGGCATTGGCGAGGTGACCGACATCGTTGAGAAGGAGATGTACTCCTTCACCGATGCGCTCAACGGCGAGCAGCTGACGCTGCGTCCCGAAGGCACCGCCGCCGCCGTGCGCGCGACCATCGAGCACAACCTGCTGTACGACGGCCCCAAGCGCTTGTGGTACACCGGCCCGATGTTCCGCCACGAGCGCCCGCAGCGCGGCCGCTATCGCCAGTTTCACCAGCTGGGCGCCGAGGCGCTCGGCTTCGCCGGTCCGGACGTCGACGCCGAGATCATCCTGATGTGCCAGCGCCTGTGGGACGACCTGGGCCTGACTGGCGTGCGACTGGAAATCAACTCGCTGGGGCAGGCCAATGAGCGTGCCGCCCACCGCGAAGAGCTGATCAAGTACCTGGAGGGCTTCCAGGACATCCTGGACGAGGACAGCAAGCGCCGCCTGTACACCAACCCGCTGCGCGTGCTGGACACCAAGAACCCGGCGCTGCAGGAAATGGCCGCCAACGCGCCCAAGCTGATCGACTTCCTGGGCGAAGAGTCGCTGGCCCACTTCGAGGGCGTGCAGCGCCTGCTCAAGGCCAACAACATTCCGTTCAAGATCAATCCGCGCCTGGTGCGCGGGCTGGACTACTACAACCTGACGGTGTTCGAGTGGATCACCGACAAGCTCGGCGCGCAGGGCACCATCGCCGGCGGTGGCCGCTATGACCCGCTGATCGCGCAGATGGGCGGCAAGCCGGCACCGGCTTGCGGCTGGGCCATGGGCGTCGAGCGCATCATCGAGCTGATCCGCGAAGAGGGCGTGGTGCCCGACGCCGTGGGTTGCGATGTCTACCTCGTGCATCAGGGCGAAGCCGCCGCGCAGCAGGCCATGATTGCGGCCGAGCGGCTGCGCGATGCCGGCCTGGACGTGGTGCTGCACGCCAGCGCCGACGGCAAGGGCGGCAGCTTCAAGTCGCAGATGAAACGCGCCGACACAAGCGGCGCAGCCTATGCCGTTATCATTGGCGACGACGAAGTGGCCGCTGGCGTGGTCCAGGTCAAGGAACTTCGCCAGCGCGATCAGGCCGAAGGCGGTGGGCAACAGGCCACGGTGCAGGCCGAGGGACTGGTCGACTACCTGATCGACGCCATGGTCGGCGCCAGCGAGTAAGCGCGGAATAGCGCGGAATATGCGCGCATCGGCCCCACCGTCATCCAAGACGCCCGTATCCAACCAACGCAGGTGATTGCCTCGACATGGCTTACGATCTAGAAGAACAGGAACAGCTTGAGAATCTGAAGGCCTGGTGGCGCCAGTACGGCAATGCGCTGACCTGGGTGCTCATCGCCGCGCTGCTGGCGTTTGCCGGCTGGAACGGCTGGAAGTACTGGGAGCGCAAGCAGGCCGGCGAGGCCGCGGTGCTGTACGAGCAGGTGCTCAAGGCCGCCGAGGCGCGCGACGTCGAACGCGTCACGCGCGCCGCGACCGACCTGGAAAACAAGTTCGGGCGTACCGCCTATGGCCAGATGAGCGCGCTGGTCGCCGGCCGCGTGCTGTACGACGCGGGCGACCTGGCCGCGGCCAAGACCCAGCTGCAGTGGGCCGTCGACCACGGCGACGAAGAATACGCGCATCTGGCGCGGGTGCGCCTGGCCGGCGTGCTGCTCGACGAAAAGGCCTATGACCAGGGCCTGGCGCTGCTGAAGGACGAACCGCCGGCAGCGTTCGCGTCGCTGTATGCCGACCGCCGCGGCGACCTGCTCGCCGCGCAGGACAAGCGCGACGACGCGCGCGCGGCCTATCGCAAGGCGCTGGACAAGCTGGGCGGGACCGAGCCGGCCACGCGCCAGATCATCCAGTTCAAGCTCGATGCGCTAGGCGCGGCCTGATGCGGCCGCACGCGCTTTGTGGCATCACGCAAAACCAGGATCGTAACCTTATGACGTCAGTGCTTTCCCGTGCCGTACATCGCCATCCCGCCCGCACCGTGACCCGTGCGCTGGTGGCGGCTGCCTGCCTGGCCGCGCTGGGCGGCTGCTCGCTGTTCAGCAAGGAAAACAAGCACCCGCCCGCCGAACTCAAGCCGGTTTCGGCCACGCTGACGGTGCGCCAGGCGTGGAAGGCCGATGTGGGCAAGAGCGGCCCGTATTCGATGCAGCCCGCCGCGGCGGGCAACAATGTCTACGTGTCGTCCAACAACGGCAACTTGATGGCGCTGGAAGGCGCCTCCGGGCGCGTGCTGTGGAAGGCCAAGACCGATCTGGACCTGACCTCCGGCCCGGGCAGCGATGGCTCGGTGACCGCGGTCGCCGGCGAGAAGGGCGCGATCTACGCCTTTGACGCCAGCGGCAAGCAGATCTGGAAGAAGCAGGTCAACGGCGAGGTGCTGTCCGCGCCGCTGGTCGGCAACGGCCTGGTGGTGGTGCGCACCACTGACACGCGCGTGTTCGGCCTCGACGCCGGAACCGGCGAGCGCCGCTGGATCTACCAGCGCTCGCAGACGCCGCTCAACCTGCGTGCCGCGATGGGCATGGTGTTCGCCGGTGACGGCATCGTGATGGGCTTCCCCGGCGGCAAGCTGGGCGTGCTGACGCCGGGCAACGGCGTGCTGCGTTGGGAAAGCACGATCTCCTATCCCAAGGGCGTGTCCGAGATCGAGCGCCTGAACGATGTCACCGGCCAGCCGATGATCAGCGGCCGCCAGGTCTGCGCCACCACCTTCCAGGGGCGCGTGGCCTGCCTCGAGCTGGCCACCGGCCAGCCGCAGTGGGGCAAGGATTTCTCCTCGCCGAGCGGTCCCGCGCAGGATGACAATGCGATCTATGCCAGCGACGAGCAGTCGGTCGTGCATGCCTTTGACCGCCAGAACGGCGCCGAGCGCTGGAAGAACGACCAGATGCGCAACCGCCGCCTGGGTGCGCCGCTGGCACTGGGTCGCTCGGTGGTGATGGGCGACTTCGAAGGCTATGTCCACTTCCTGTCGCGCGAGGACGGCCAGGTCGTCGCCCGCATGAAGACCGATGGCAGCGCCATCACCGCCGCGCCGGTGGTGGCGGGGCAGACGCTGGTGATACAGACCCGCGACGGCGACGTCTTCGGGTTCCAGCCGGGCTGACCAGCAAGCAGTGCGCGCTGCCGTACACCTGTCGGTACGGTGCGCGCCGAATCCGGTAGCATGATCCCTGGTCGTGCGGCAAATTGCGCAGCGGGTTGCTGACCGGCGCCGCGCCCCGACAGGACAAGCGGCATGGCGCACCCAGCGGGTGCGCGTGCTGTCGGATCCATTGACTCCGGAGTAACCGGGGGACGGCAGGTGCCGGCCCCCGTTTCCGTTTATTGCATGAAACCAGTTATCGCACTTGTCGGCCGTCCCAATGTGGGGAAGTCGACGCTATTCAACCGCATGACCCGGTCGCGCGACGCGCTCGTCGCCGACCTGCCGGGCCTGACGCGCGACCGCCACTATGGCGAGGGCCGCGTCGGCGAGCGTCCGTTCCTTGCCATCGATACCGGCGGCTTCGAGCCGGTGGTCAAGGAAGGCATCGTCGCCGAAATGGCCAAGCAGACCAAGCAGGCGGTGGTCGAGGCCGACGTGGTGATCTTCATCGTCGACGGCCGCCTGGGCCTGGCGCCGCAAGACCGCGCGATTGCCGACTACCTGCGCAAGACCGGCCGGCGCATCATGCTGGCGGTCAACAAGGCCGAGGGCATGAAGTACACCTCGGTCGCCGCGGATTTCTACGAACTCGGCATGGGCGATCCGTACGCGATCTCCGCTGCCCACGGCGATGGCGTGCGCGAACTGGTCGACGAGGCGATCGAGCTGGCCGTGCAGGAGCGCCCGGAACTGGCCGCGGAAGAGCCCGCTGACGGCAGGGGTGTCAAGATCGCCATCGTCGGGCGCCCCAATGTGGGGAAATCCACGCTGGTCAACACGCTGATCGGTGAAGAGCGTGTGATCGCGTTCGACATGCCGGGCACGACCCGCGACGCCATCTACGTGGAATTCGAACGCGGCGGCAAGCCTTATACGCTCATCGACACGGCGGGCCTGCGCCGGCGCGGCAAGGTGTTCGAGGCGATTGAAAAATTTTCAGTGGTCAAGACGCTGCAATCGATCGCCGATGCCAACGTCGTGATTCTGCTGCTGGATGCGCAACAGGACATTTCCGACCAGGACGCGCATATCGCCGGCTTTATCGTTGAATCCGGACGCGCTCTGGTGGTCGGCGTCAATAAATGGGACGGGCTGGATGGCCATACCCGCGACCGCATCAAGCACGACCTCGAGCGCAAGCTGCAATTCCTGAATTTCGCGAATTTCCACTTTGTGTCGGCGCGCGAGCGCACCGGCATCGGCGCGCTGATGCGTTCCGTCGATGACGCCTATGCCGCGGCCATGGTCAAGCTGCCGACGCCGCAGCTGACGCGCGTGCTGCAGGAAGCCGTGGAATTCCAGCAGCCCAAGCGCGTCGGCGCGTCGCGTCCCAAGCTGCGCTATGCGCACCAGGGTGGCTCGAATCCGCCGATCATCGTGATCCATGGCAACGCGCTGTCGGGGGTCGCGGAGACCTATCGGCGCTATCTGGAAAACCGTTTCCGTGCGGCATTCAAGCTCAAGGGCACCCCTCTGCGCATCGAATTCCGTACGAACAAAAACCCGTACGCGGACTCGAAGGATTGAGTCCGGAATCGGATCCTTGGCGGGCCAGTTTTCGTTTGCGTTCGTTTGGAACTGCGGCTAAATTCACGGTAGCAGGGGGGTTCCCTGTGCATTGACGCCGACTTGGTACCGTTTTTGATCTTTTTTCTGGCGCGTTTTTGCGCCGATTGACTTGAACCGGGGAGTTCCATCCCCATCATTCACCACTAAACCTATAAATTTGGAGTGTGCCATGAGCAACAAAGGGCAACTGCTACAAGACCCGTTCCTGAACGCGCTGCGCAAAGAGCACGTGCCGGTGTCCATCTACCTCGTCAATGGCATCAAGCTGCAAGGCAATATCGAATCGTTCGATCAGTACGTCGTGCTGCTGCGTAACACCGTGACGCAGATGGTCTACAAGCATGCGATTTCCACCGTCGTTCCGGCGCGCGCGGTCAACTTCCGCGTGGATGATTCCTCCGAGAACTGATCTGCCTCGCGGCCGCGCAAAGCTGCGGCCGCCGACCCAAGGCATCGGCCTGGCAGCCCGCAGGGTTGCACCGATGCCCGGTACCGGTGCGCCAGCGCGGCCGGTGCCTGCCGGATTGGCGGCGCACCTCGCCGCCGCGGCCTTCCGCCCGGTGCGGGTAGCCATTCCGGCTGGGGCCAGGGCAGGACGGGACTTCCGTCGGTCATCCCCTGAAACCATCGGAAAGCGTTCCGCTATTCCTCGCTATTCCTAATTCCCAGCGCATTCGCGCCATCCCTTGGATCCCAGAGCTACTTCCAATACTGCCCCGTCGCGCGCCATTCTCGTCGGCGTCGATTTCGGCAAGCACGACTTCGAGGAAAGCCTCAGCGAACTTGCCTTGCTGACCTCCACTGCCGGCTCGCTGCCGGTGCATACGCTGACGGGCCGCCGCTCGCGGCCGGACCCGGCGCTGTTTATTGGCTCAGGCAAGGCCGAGGAGCTGAAGGAAGCCGCCGACGCGCTCGACGCCGACGTGGTCGTGTTCAACCACGCGCTCAGCCCGGCGCAGCAGCGTAACCTCGAGCGCTTCCTGAACCGCCACGTGATCGACCGCACCGGCCTGATCCTGGACATCTTCGGTCAGCGTGCGCAGAGCCACGTCGGCAAGGTGCAGGTCGAGCTGGCGCAGGTGACGTACCGCGCCTCGCGGCTGGTGCGCGCGTGGAGCCACCTGGAGCGTCAGAAGGGCGGTATTGGCATGCGTGGCGGCCCCGGCGAGCGCCAGCTCGAGCTGGACCGGCGCATGCTGGACGACCGTGCCAAGCGGCTCAGGGCGGACCTGTCGCGGCTGCAGCGCCAGCACAGCACGCAGCGGCGCGCACGCGCGCGCAACGATACGCTCAGCATTTCGCTGGTGGGCTATACCAACGCGGGCAAGTCGACGCTGTTCAATGCGCTGACCAAGGCGCGCGCTTACGCGGCCGACCAGCTCTTTGCCACGCTCGATACCACCTCGCGCCGGCTGTTCCTGGACGGGCTGGGCAACGTGGTGCTGTCGGACACGGTCGGATTCATCCGCGACCTGCCCACGCAGCTGGTGGCGGCGTTCCGTGCCACACTCGAGGAAACGGTCCATGCCGACCTGCTGCTCCATGTGGTCGATGCCTCCAGCCCGGTGCGCCATGAGCAGATCGAACAGGTCAACCGCGTGCTGGCCGAGATCGACGCGTCCGACATCCCGCAGATCGTGGTGATGAACAAGATCGATGCGGCGCCCGAACTGCTGGAGCAGGGCCCGCGCATCGAGCGCGATGAAGATGGCATTCCCACGCGGGTGTTCCTGAGCGCCCGCGAAGGCATCGGCCTGGATGCGCTGCGCGAATCGGTGGTCGAGGTGGCCCAGTGGCTGGCCAGCCGCCCGCCGGAGCCTGCGCCCTATGATCAGCGGCTGGGTGACGCCCATCTGTATGAGGACGGTAGCGACAGCGACGATCTGGCAGGCGATGGCGCCGATGGCGCCCAGTCGGGGGTAAGGTCCTGAGCCGGGCCAGCGCGGCTTTTCGCGCGGCCTGGATGCCGCAGCGGTGCTTCGGCGGCCCGGTTTGGCGTGCCTTTCCACGGATTGGTCGCGATTTGGGCAAATGTGGCGCAGATGACTGCTAGAATCCCCCTGTTACAAACTTCCCCGGACCCGTGCACTTCATGCCCCAGTTTCCCCGGAATGCTGATTCGAGCCTGATACCAGGCAGCCGTTTCGCGCCACGCGCGGGCTGGCAGCGCCTGCGCGCCATCTTCTCGCTGAACGATCCGCGCTGGGGTCGCAATGGTGACGACGACGAGAAGAAGGACGGCCGCGACGACAACCGCCAGCAGAACCAGCGCCCGCAGCAGGATGGCGGCCCGCCGGACCTGGACGAACTGTGGCGCGACTTCAACCGCCGCCTGAATGGCCTGCTCGGCCGCAAGGAAAATGGCGGTGGCGGCAACCAGGGCTTCGGCGGCCCGCGCACCCCGGGCAAGAGCTCGGGCGTGGGCGTCGGTGTGATCGTGGCCGCGGTGGTCGGCATCTGGCTGGCCAGCGGCTTCTTCATGGTGCAGGAAGGCCAGACCGCCGTGATCCTGCAATTCGGCAAGTTCAAGTATTCGGCCGGTCCCGGCATCAACTGGCGGCTGCCCTGGCCGGTCCAGTCGGCCGAGGTTGTCAATCTGTCGGCGGTGCGCTCGGTCGAAGTGGGCCGCTCCACGTCGATCAAGGACAGCAACCTGAAAGACTCGTCGATGCTGACGCAGGACGAGAACATCATCGACGTGCGCTTCACCGTGCAGTACGTCATCCAGGACGCTACCGAGTTCCTGTTCTTCAACAAGACCGACCGCGGCGGCGACGAGGAACTGGTGACCCAGGCCGCCGAGACCTCGGTGCGCGAGATCGTCGGCCGCAACAAGATGGATGCGGTGCTGTACGAGAACCGCGAGCAGATCGCGCAGAGCCTGGCCAAGTCGATCCAGGCCATCCTGTCGGCCTACAAGACCGGCATCCGCGTGCTGTCGGTCAACGTGCAGAGCGTGCAGCCGCCCGAGCAGGTGCAGGCGGCATTCGATGACGTCAACAAGGCCAGCCAGGACCGCGAGCGCGCGATCAGCGAAGGCCAGGCCTATGCCAATGACATCATCCCCCGCGCCAAGGGTACCGCGGCGCGCCTGAAGGAGGAGGCCGAGGCCTACCGCTCCCGCGTGGTGGCGCAGGCCGAGGGCGATGCCTCGCGCTTCCGCTCGGTCCAGGCGGAGTACGCCAAGGCGCCGCAGGTGACGCGCGACCGGATCTATCTCGAAACCATGCAGCAGATCTACAGCAATTCGACCAAGGTGCTGGTGGACGCGCGCCAGGGCAACAACCTTCTCTACCTGCCGCTGGACAAGCTGATGGCGCAAGGCGGCGATGGCCGTGCGGCCACCCCGGGTCAGCCGGGTGCCGGCGGCACGCCGGCACCGGCTCCCGAGACTTCGCCGGATACCCGGTCGCGCGAATCGCTGCGCAACCGTGACCGCGACTCGCGCTGAGGAGACCCGTCATGAACCGACTGATTTCCTTCTCGATTGGCTTTTTCATCCTGCTGGCCGTGGTGTCGTCGATGCTGTTCGTGGTCGACCAGCGCCAGTACGCGGTGGTGTTCGCCTTCGGCGAGATCAAGCAGGTGGTGCGTGAGCCCGGCCTGCATTTCAAGCTGCCGCCGCCGTTCCAGAATGTGGTCTTCATGGACCGCCGCCTGCAGACCATCGACGTGGCCGCCAACGAGCGCTTCCTGACCGCCGAGAAAAAGAGCATGGTGGTGGACTGGTTCGTCAAATGGCGCATTACTGATCCGCGCAAGTTCTTCGTCGCCTTTGGCGGCAACCTGCGTGGCGCCCAGGACCGCATGACCCAGCGTATCGACGCCGTGGCGCGCGAGGAGTTCGGCAGGCGCACCGTGGCCGACGTGGTCGCGGGCGAGCGCGAACAGGTGATGCAGGCTATCCGCAACGGCATGGTCGAATACGCCAAGTCGGTGGGCGTCGAGATCCTGGACGTGCGCCTGAAGCGCGTCGACCTGCTGCCGGCGATCAGCGAATCGGTGTACCGGCGCATGGAGGCCGAGCGCAAGCGCGTGGCCAACGAGCTGCGCTCCACCGGTGCCGCCGAGGGCGAAAAGATCCGCGCCGACGCCGACCGCCAGCGCGAAGTGGTGCTGGCCGAGGCCTATCGCGATGCCCAGGTGATCAAGGGCAATGGCGATGCCAAGGCGTCGCAGATCTACGGCGATGCCTTTGGCCGCGACCCGCAGTTCGCGCAGTTCTGGCGCAGCATGGAAGCGTATCGCAACACCTTCCGCGACAAGCGCGACGTGCTGGTGCTGGAGCCAAATTCCGACTTCTTCCGCTACATGCGTTCCAGCGGCGGTGCCGCGGCGGCCGCGTCCGGCGGATCCGGAGGCAAGCGCTAGAACGTCCGCTTGTCCGTGCGGCGAATTGACGAAACCCCGGCTTGCCGGGGTTTTGTCCGGCTGGAGCCATCATTGCCGAGTGATGGACCGGGCGCGCCGGGAGGCAAGACCGCGGCAACAATGTGCCGGGCGCGGCCCGGCACCGCGGGCGCGGAGCCCGCGGGGTAACCGAATGACCGAAAAGAGATTCACCATGTCCAACCATTGGCTGCTGCCAGAAAACATTGCCGACGTGCTGCCGTCGGAAGCGCGCAAGATCGAAGAACTGCGCCGCCGCATGCTGGACCTGTTCCGCACCTACGGCTACGAGCTGGTGATGCCGCCGATGCTGGAGTACCTGGAGTCGCTGCTGACCGGTACCGGTCATGACCTGGACCTGCGCACGCTCAAGCTGGTGGACCAGCTGTCGGGCCGCACCATGGGCCTGCGTGCCGATATCACGCCGCAGGTGGCGCGCATCGACGCCCACCTGCTGAACAGGCCCGGCGTGACGCGCCTGTGCTATGCCGGCAACGTGCTGCACGCGCGCCCGGCGGGCTTCCATGCCACGCGCGAGCCGATCCAGATCGGCGCCGAGATCTACGGCCACGCCGGCCTCGAAGCCGACGTCGAGATCCAGGAGCTGATGCTGGCCGCGCTGCAGGCGGCGGGCCTGTCGGAGATCCGCATCGACCTGTGCCACGCCGGCATCCTGGAGGCGCTGCTGGCCGGATTGCCGTCGATCCGCAAGACCGAGGACGCGCTCTTTGCCGCGCTCGAGACCAAGGACGTGCCCGCGCTGCGCGAGCTGACCGCGGGCATGCCGCAGACCGAACGCGATGCGCTGCTGGCGCTGCCAACGCTGTACGGCGGCGTGGAAGTGCTGGACCGCGCCCGCGCCACGCTGCCGGCGAGCCCGGCGATCGGCCGCGCGCTGGACGAACTCGCAGCGCTGGCGGTGCAGGTGCGTGGCGCCAGCGTCAATATCGACCTGTCGGACCTGCGCGGTTACCACTATCACAGCGGTGTGATGTTCGCGGCCTACGTGGCGGGCCTGCCCAACTACGTGGCCCGTGGCGGGCGCTATGACAAGGTGGGCGAAGCCTTCGGCCGCGCTCGCCCGGCGACGGGTTTCTCGCTCGACCTGCGCGAAGTGGCGTCGCTGTCACCGGTGGAAGTGCGCGCCCAGGCGATATTCGCACCCTGGGATGCGGACCCGGCACTGCGGGCGGCGATTTCCGCGCTGCGTGCCGCCGGCGAGATCGTGATCCAGTCGTTGCCCGGCCATACCCACGAGCTCGACGAATTCAACTGCGATCGCCAGCTGGTGCGCCAGGATTCCAGCTGGGCCGTGGTGCCGCGCTGACGCAGGGCGAGCAATCCCGGCCAAAAATCGGGAATCGCCCTGCAACAAGAGTAGAATACGTTTTTAACCTATTGACCAAAGCAATATGTCCGCATCCGCAGTAGGCCAGGGACGCAATGTCGTCGTGATCGGCACCCAGTGGGGTGACGAAGGCAAAGGAAAAATCGTCGATTGGCTTACCGACCATGCAAAGGGCGTGGTGCGGTTCCAGGGAGGCCACAACGCCGGCCACACCCTGATCATCGGCGGCAAGAAGACCATTCTCCGCCTGATCCCGTCGGGCATCATGCGCGAAGGCACGATCTGCTACATCGGCAACGGTGTAGTGCTGTCGCCCGAGGCACTGTTCCGTGAAATCGAAGAACTCGAAGCCGCCGGCCTGCAGGTGCAGAGCCGCCTGCGCATCTCCGAAGCGGCAACGCTGATCCTGCCGTACCACGTCGCCATCGACAAGGCGCGCGAAGCCCGTCGCGGCGCGGCCAAGATCGGTACCACCGGCCGCGGCATTGGCCCGGCGTATGAAGACAAGGTTGCCCGCCGCGCGCTGCGCGTGCAGGACCTGTTCGATCCCGAGCAGTTCGCCGAGCGCCTGCGCGAGAACCTGGACTACCACAACTTCATGCTGACCCAGTACCTGGGCGCCGAAGCCGTGGACTTCCAGCAGACGCTGGACGACGCGCTGGCCTTCGCGCCGCGCCTGGCCCCGATGGTGGCCGACGTGTCGGCCGAGCTGTACGCGGTCAATGCCGCCGGTGGCAACCTGATGTTCGAAGGCGCGCAAGGCACGCTGCTCGACGTCGACCACGGCACCTATCCGTTCGTGACCTCGAGCAACTGCGTGGCCGGTGCGGCCGCCGCGGGCGCCGGCGTCGGCCCGGGCCGCCTGAACTACATCCTGGGCATCACCAAGGCCTACTGCACGCGCGTGGGCTCGGGCCCGTTCCCGAGCGAGCTGTACGACAACGACAACCCGCAGCGCCAGGACCAGGTCGGCGTGCGCCTGGCCAACGTCGGCAAGGAATTCGGTTCCGTCACCGGCCGTCCGCGCCGCACCGGCTGGCTGGATGCCGCCGCGCTCAAGCGCTCGGTGCAGATCAACGGCGTGTCGGGCCTGTGCCTGACCAAGCTGGACGTGCTCGATGGCCTGGACAGCATCAAGCTGTGCGTCGGCTACACGCTCGACGGCCAGACCGTCGACATCCTGCCGCGCGGCTCTGACGCCGTGGCGCGCTGCGAGCCGGTCTATGAAGAGTTCCCGGGCTGGAACGAGTCGACCTTCGGCGTGAAGTCGTGGGACGCGCTGCCCGAGGCGGCCCGCGTCTACCTGAAGCGCGTGGAAGAAGTGGTCGGCATCCCGATCGACATGATCTCGACCGGTCCGGACCGCGACGAGACCATCCTGCTGCGTCACCCGTACAAGGCCTGACCTGGCAACCACCGGAAGCACGACGTAGTGCCGCGGCGCCACGAACGCCGCGGCCTGCAACAGATCATCGGCCCGCGCAAGCGGGCCGAGCCTTATTGGCGATCCGGGCCAACCGGCCACGAAGATATCTAGAGCAAAACGATGAACCTGCCAACCAACGATGAAGAGAACCTGTGGGTCTCGTGGGACGAATACCACCGCCTGATCGCACGCCTGTCGCTGAACGTGCATGAGTCGGGCTGGAAGTTCGACAAGATCCTGTGCCTGGCGCGCGGCGGCCTGCGCGTGGGCGACCAGATGTCGCGCATCTTTGACGTGCCCCTGGCGATCCTGGCCACCAGCAGCTATCGCGAAGCCGCCGGCACGCAGCAGGGCGACCTGGATATCGCGCAGTACATCACCATGACGCGCGGCGAGCTGTCGGGCAAGATCCTGCTGGTCGACGACCTGGTCGATTCGGGTATCACGCTGGAACGCGTGGGCCGCCACCTGAAGGAACGCTATCCGGCGGTGACCGAGGTGCGCTCGGCGGTGCTGTGGTACAAGGCCTGCTCGAAGATCGAGCCGGATTATCACGTGACTTTCCTGCCGTCGAACCCCTGGATCCACCAGCCGTTCGAAGAGTACGACACGCTGCGCCCGCACAACCTGGGCGCGTGGCTCAAGCGCGGCAAGCGCGCCAGCCTGCTCGACGACGACGCGAGCGCCTGAGCGCGGCTCGCCGCACCTGTGCCGGCGTCGCCCGCCGCGCGGCACGGGCACGGATGGCGTCAATAGCCGACCGTGTAACGCTGGCGCGAATGCGCCGGCTTTTCGATCTCGTCGAGCATCGCAATCGCGTAGTCCTCCATCGCCAGTTCTTGCCCGCGGCATCGCTCAGCAGGGCTTCCTCGCCGATACGGAAGTTGCCGGTGCGCTCGCCCGGCTCGAACAGCGCCGACGGCGACAGGAAGGTCCAGTCGATCTGTTGCTCGCCATGCAGCGCATTGAGGAAATCGCGACCCGCCAGGGCTTCGGTCTGGTACGCGTGGGGAAAGGTCGGCGTATCCACCAGTTGCACATCCGGTGCGACATGGAGGCTGCCCGCGCCGCCCACCACCAGCAGGCGAGGCACGCCGGCCTGGCGCACCGCCGAGGTGACCTGATGCGCGTTCAGTTGCGCGAAGCGCGCCATGCTGATGACGACGTCACGATGGCAGGGACGGGGACGCGATATGGTGGTCGTCGGAATGCCGGAATCGCCACTGAAGCTGTTACACTCCTCGACATTGCCGGGCCGATGTGGTTTGGTTGCCGCGCAAGGCATTGCGCGCGGTTTCAAGGACGGGAAAAACCCCGTACGCTCACGTATGACACCGCGGCGGATTGCCGCCAAGCAAGGAGTGGAAGTTGCCGGATCTGGTACGCCAACAATGCGCCGAAAACAAAAAACCCGCAGGGCTCGAAAGCGCTGCGGGTTTCCCGGTGATCTGGTGCCCAGGAGAGGACTCGAACCTCCACAGTGTTGCCACCGCTAGGACCTGAACCTAGTGCGTCTACCAATTCCGCCACCTGGGCAGGTGTCGAAACAACCGAAGCGCTCATTATAGAGAGCGCGAGAATTTTGTCAAATAGTTTCCAGAAAAAATTGAATCAGAACAACTATCCGATCCCCAGCCGGGAAGAAATCCTGGGCGTGCTGAGAACGTCGGGATCTCCGCAGTCGGCAGGCGATATCGCCAAGGCCTTGTCGGTCACGCGCAAGGAGCATGACGGCTTCCAGAAGCGCCTGGCAGCGATGGAACGCGACGGCCAGATCGAACTGAACCGCAAGGGCCGCTATGAACTGGCCCACCAGCCCAACTTCGTCACCGGCCGCGTGCAGGGCCATCGCGACGGCTTCGGCTTCCTGATCCGCGACGATGGCGAAGACGATATCTTCCTGCCCGAGCGCGAGCTGCAGAAGGCCATGCACAACGACCGCGCGCAAGTGCGCGTGGTGGGCTACGACCGCCGCGGCCGGCCCGAGGGCCAGATCGTCGAGATCATCGAGCGCGCCAACCGCTACGTGATCGGACGGCTGCTGAGCGAGGGCGGCGTGCTGGTGGTCGCGCCGGAGGACAAGCGCATCAGCCAGGACATCCTGATTCCGCCCAAGGCGCAGGGCAAGGCGCGCGTGGGGCAGGTGGTCAGCGTCGAGCTGATCGAATATCCCGACCGCTATGTGCAGCCGGTGGGCCGCGTGGTGGAAATCCTCGGCGAGATCGACGATCCCGGCATGGAGATCGAGATCGCGGTGCGCAAGTATGGCGTGCCGCACGCCTTCTCCCCGGCGGCGGCCAAGGAAGCCGCCGCATTGCCGGACGAGGTGCGCCAGGCCGACCTGGACCACCGCATCGACCTGCGCGATATTCCGTTGGTGACCATCGACGGCGAAGACGCGCGCGACTTCGACGACGCGGTCTATTGCGAGCCGGTCAAGATCGGCCGTGCGAAAGGCTGGCGCCTGATCGTGGCGATCGCCGATGTGTCGCATTACGTGCGCCCCGGCGCGTCGCTGGATGCCGATGCGCTGGACCGCGCCACTTCTGTCTACTTCCCCCGCCGCGTGATTCCGATGCTGCCGGAGAAGCTGTCCAACGGACTGTGCTCGCTCAATCCCAACGTCGACCGGCTGTGCATGGTCTGCGATGCGGTGCTCACCGCCAAGGGCGAACTCAAGGGCTACCAGTTCTATCCCGCGGTGATGCACTCGACCGCGCGCCTGACCTACAACGAGGTCTGGTCGGTCCTGTCCAACACCAAGGGTCCCGAGGCACACAAGCGTGCCGAGCTGGTGCCGCACCTGCAGAACCTGTACGAGCTGTTCCAGGTCCTGCTCAAGGCGCGGCGCGAGCGTGGCGCGATCGACTTCGACACCACCGAGACCTATATCGTCTGCAATGCGCAGGGCAAGATCGAGCAGATCCTGCCGCGCACCCGCAACGATGCGCACCGGCTGATCGAGGAATGCATGCTGACCGCCAACGTGTGCGCGGCGGATTTCCTCGAGCGCTTCAAGCACCCGGCGCTGTACCGCATCCACGCCGGCCCCAGCGAAGAGAAGCTGAAGAACCTGCGCGAGTTCCTGAAGACCGCCGGCCTGTCGCTGGGCGGCGGCGACAAGCCGCAGGCGTCCGACTATGCCGAGGTGATGGACAAGATCAAGTCCCGCCCCGATGCGCCGATGCTGCAGACGATGCTGCTGCGCTCGATGCAGCAGGCCGTCTACAGCCCCGACAACATCGGCCACTTCGGCCTGGCGTACGGGGCCTATGCGCACTTCACCAGCCCGATCCGCCGCTATCCCGACCTGCTGGTGCACCGCGCGATCAAGGCCGTGCTTGCGCACACCAAGTACCAGCCGGCCTTTGCGCACGGTACCGAGCTGAACACCGCGATCTCGCCCAAGGCGCGCCGCCTGCAGGCCAAGGACGCCGAGCAGAAGGCGGAACTGGCCGCCGCGCGCGCCAGGCGCAACGAGGCGATCTGGGACGAGCTTGGCCTGCATTGCTCGGCCAACGAGCGCCGCGCCGACGAAGCGTCGCGCGATGTCGAGGCCTGGCTCAAGTGCTACTTCATGCGCGACAAGCTGGGCAGCGATTTTGCCGGCACCGTCAGCGCCGTGACGTCGTTTGGCATCTTCGTGCAGCTCGACGAACTATATGTCGAGGGGCTGGTGCACGTGACCGAACTGGGCAGCGATTACTTCCAGTACGACGAGGCCCGCAATGAACTGCGTGGCGAGCGCACCGGCATCCGTTATCGCCTGACCGACCGCGTGCGCGTGCAGGTCTCGCGTGTGGACCTCGATGCACGCAAGATCGATTTCCGCCTCGTGCAGGAACCGTCGGCCAAGACATTGCGCGCGCGCGCAACGGGCACCGACACCCAGCCGCGCGTTCCGGCCGCCCATGCGGTGCCGGCGCGCAAGAAGGGCCGCCAGCTGGCGGCGCTGCTGGGCGGATCGTCCAAGCCGGAGGAGTCGTTCGACGAGACGCTCGACCGCGTGATCGAGGAGCAGCCGGTGTTCGAAGCGGTGATCACGCCGCTCAAGCCACACATCGGTACTGGCGGCAAGCCGGCCAAGCGCGCGGCCAAGCCCAAGCCCGCGCACCTGGAGAAGCCGCGCAAGCCGGCTTCGAAGTCACGTCCTGCCAAAACGGCCGGCAAGTCCGCCGCCAAGCGCACGCCGCGCAAGCGTTAAGGCACGTCAGGCCTGGTTAAGGCTAACCGCTGTCCCCGCTGCGCGGGGACAGCGCCCGGGCGAGTACAATCGCGCCCATGGCTAAACAAAAACTCCTGATCGGCTTCCACGCCGTGACCGCGCGCCTGCGGCAAGATCCCAAGGGCGTGTCGGATATCTACATCGAATCCGCCCGCCGCGACCGGCGCATGCAAGACTTCGTGCGCCTGGCCGAAAGCCTGGGCGTGCGCCTGCATCCGGTCGACGCCGAGCGCCTGCGCGGCATGGCGGGCACCGACCGGCACCAGGGCGTGGTCGCGCGGGCCGAAGACGTTGCCCTCGCGCTGAACCTGGACGAACTGCTGGATGGCATCGAAGGCACGCCGCTGCTGCTGGTGCTCGACGGCGTCACCGATCCCCACAACCTGGGTGCCTGCCTGCGCGTGGCCGACGGCGCCGGCGCGCACGCGGTGATCGCGCCCAAGGACCGCAGCGTCGGCCTCAATGCAACCGTGGCCAAGGTGGCCAGCGGCGCGGCCGAGACCGTGCCGTATATCACCGTGACCAACCTGGCGCGCACGCTGCGCGAGCTGCAGGAACGCGGCATCTGGGTGATCGGAACCGCCGACGGTACCGAGAAATCCCTCTACGACATCGACTTCAAGGGCCCGACCGCGATCGTGATGGGCGCCGAAGGGGAGGGCATGCGCCGCCTGACGCGCGAGACCTGCGACGAACTGGTCGGCATCCCGATGGCCGGCGGTGTCGAGAGCCTCAACGTCTCGGTGGCCAGCGGCGTCTGCCTGTACGAGGCGGTGCGCCAGCGGCGCGTGCCGCGCTGACGCCATGGTGGCCGATCCGCTGCGCCCCACCTCTGAGCCCTGGCCCGGGATGGAAGAGGCGCGTCGGCTGATAGCGCAGGCGCGCAGCATCTTCGTGCTGACCGGCGCCGGTATTTCGGCCGAGTCGGGCGTGCCGACCTTCCGCGATGCGATGACTGGCCTGTGGGAACGGTTCAATCCGGAGGAACTGGCCAGCGAAGAGGCCTACCGGCGCCAGCCCGAACTGGTGTGGGAGTGGTATCTGCACCGGCGCGCGCTGGTCGCGGGCGCGCATCCCAATCCGGCGCACCACGCGCTGGTGGCGCTGGCCGTGCAAAAGCGCGTCACGCTGGTGACGCAGAATGTCGACGGCCTGCACCAGCGTGCCGGCAGCCAGCATGTGATCGAGCTGCATGGCAACCTGTTCGCCAACAAATGGCTGGAGGGGTGCGGACGCTGCGACGAAGCCAGCGCGTTGCCCGGCATGCCGCCGCGCTGCCACTTGTGCGGGGCGCTGATGCGCCCGGGGGTGGTGTGGTTCGGCGAAGACCTGCCGCGCGTGGCGCGCTTTCGTGCCGAGCATGCGGCGCAGACCTCGGACCTGTGCCTGGTAGTGGGAACGTCGGGACTGGTCTATCCCGCTGCCGCGCTGCCGGCGCTGGCGAAGGAGCACGGCGCGCCCGTCATCGTGATCAACCCGCTGCCGTCCGCGCTGGACCAGACCGCGGACCTCGTGGTGCAGGCAGCGGCAGGCGCCTGCCTGCCGCTGCTGTGGCCGCAGCCGGGCGTGGAGCCCGACTGAGCGCGACTGAGCCGGCCCTGCCGGCTTACCTGCCGACTTACCTGGCGCTTATTTGGCAATCTCGCCGATCAGCTTTTCCAGCTTGACCGCATCCGCCGCGAACAGCCGGATGCCTTCGGCCAGCTTCTCGGTGGCCATCGCGTCTTCATTCAGCTGCCAGCGGAACGATGCCTCGTCCGCCGCGATGCGGGCGATATTGGCGGCCTGGGCCTGGTCGACCGACAGCTTGCGCTCGGACGCACCCTGGCCGGCGGCCAGTTGCTCCAGCAGTTCCGGGCTGATGGTCAGCAGGTCGCAGCCGGCCAGCGACAGGATCTGCGCGGTGCTGCGGAAGCTGGCGCCCATCACCTCGGTCGGATAGCCGAACTTCTTGTAGTAGTCATAGATCTGGCGCACCGAGCGCACGCCGGGATCGTTGTCGCCGCCGTTGGCGACCGGGTCCCACTGCTCGCCGGCCTGCTTCTTGTACCAGTCGAAGATGCGCCCGACGAAGGGCGAGATCAGCTGCGCGCCGGCCTCGGCGCAGGCCACGGCTTGCACGAGCGAGAACAGCAGCGTCATGTTGCAGCGGATGCCGTCGCGCTGCAGGATCTCGGCCGCGCGGATGCCTTCCCAGGTCGACGCGATCTTGATCAGCACGCGCTCGCGCGCGATGCCGCGCTGCTCGTACAGCTGGATCAGGTGGCGGGCCTTGTTGACGGTGGCGGTCGTGTCGAACGACAGGCGCGCGTCGACTTCGGTCGAGACGCGGCCAGGCACGATCGCCAGGATCTCGCAGCCGAAGGCGATCAGCACCTCGTCCATTACCGCATCGACGCCGCCGTTGCCGTGGTGGTCTTGCACCGCCTTCTCCAGCAGGTGCCGGTATTCGGGCTTCTGCACGGCCTTCAGGATCAGCGAGGGATTGGTGGTCGCGTCCTGCGGGGTGTATTGCTTCATCAGCTGGAAGTCGCCGGTGTCGGCCACTACCGTGGTGAACTGCCTGAGTTGTTCGAGCTGGTTCATGTCGCTTAGTCGTTGGTGCTGAATTGGCGCTGAATCGTTGGCGATTCGGTTTGCGGTGGCGGCGCGGCAAGCGCTTGCCCCGGCTGATCCATTGTACCGCCGGTGGCGGGGTATGCCGCTCAATCCGCTACACTATGCGTTTCCCCAACGCAATCTGGCTGTTGTCATGACTCAGGACGAACTCAAGGCGCTGGTGGCGCAGGCCGCCGCCGACTATGTGAAGCAGGAAGTTCCCGAAGGCGCCGTGCTGGGCGTGGGCACCGGCTCCACCGCCAACCTCTTCATTGACGCCGTGGCGGCGTTCAAGGAGCGCTTCGCGGGTGCCGTGTCGAGCTCAGAGGCTTCCACGCGCCGCCTTCAGCAGCACGGGTTCAAGGTGCTGGACCTGAACGAAGTCGACGAGATTCCGGTGTACGTCGACGGCGCCGACGAGATCGATGCCAGCGGCGCCATGATCAAGGGCGGTGGCGGCGCGCTGACGCGCGAGAAGATTGTTGCCTCGGTGGCGAAGCGTTTTGTCTGCATCGCCGACGGCAGCAAGCTGGTTGGTACCATGGGCGCCTTCCCGCTGCCAGTCGAGGTGATCCCGATGGCACGTGCGGCGGTCGCGCGCAAGCTGCAGGCGCTGGGCGGCCAGCCGAAGCTGCGCATGACCAAGGAAGGCGGCATCTACAAGACCGACAACGGCAATGTGATCCTGGACGTCGCCGGCCTGAAGATCGACGATCCGCGCGGGCTCGAGCAAACCGTCAATCAGGTGCCGGGCGTGGTGACGGTGGGCCTGTTCGCGCTGCGTGGCGCGGACGTGCTGCTGCTTGGCACCGGCGACGGTGTGCAGCGCACGGACTACTGATCCGATGCATAGGTCAGTCGGCCGTTAAGCGGTAGTCGATCGGCCAGCAGTCGATCGGCCAGCAAAAAGGGGTGCCTCGGGCACCCCTTCGTCGTTTGACGCGGTCCGGGAATCAGGACTGCGGCGGCACGTAGCCCTGCGCCTGATCGGCGCCTTCGCCGAAGAAGTACTTTTCGGTCTGCTTGATCAGGTACTGGCGTGCGCGCGTGTCGGCCATATTCAGGCGGTTCTCGTTGATCAGCATGGTCTGGTGCTTGAGCCAGCCGGCCCATGCTTCCTTCGACACGCTCTGCCAGATCTTCTTGCCCAGTTCGCCGGGCAGCGGCGGGAAGTCGAGGCCTTCGGCTTCCTTGTTCAGCTTGATGCAATGGACCATGCGGGCCATGGGGGACTCCTTGTTCGTTCGTTAGACTGGGCTAGAGGGCGCTGGCGCTATTGTAGCCAAGCAGGGCGGCTGGCCGCGGCGCGGCGGCCATTGACCCTACGCCGTCACAGTTTTTTCATCAGCACCATCGACTTGCGCTGCCAGTTATAGAGCTTGCGCTTGTCTTCGGGCAGGTCGTCCACCGTGGCGTGGACGAAGCCGCGCTTGAGGAACCAGTGCTCGGTGCGCGTGGTGAGCACGAACAGCTTGTCCAGGCCCAGCGTGCGCGCGCGACGCTCGATGCGCTTGAGCAGGCGCTCGCCATCACCGGTGCCCTGGGCCTCGGCGGAGACCGTCAGGCAGGCCATTTCCCCCATGTTCTCGCGCGGGTAGTCATAGAGCGCGGCACAGCCGAACAGCACGCCATCGTGCTCGATCACCGAGAAGTTGGCGATATCGCGCTCGATCAGGTGGCGTCCGCGCGGCACCAGCGTGCCGTCCGCTTCCAGCGGCGCGATCAGCTGCAGGATGCCGCCAACGTCGTCCAGCGTGGCTTCGCGCAGGCTTTCGAGGTCGGTATCGGAAAGCATGGTGCCGACACCGTCGTGCAGGAACAGTTCCAACAGCACCGAGCCGTCCAGCGCATAGGGAATCAGGTGCGCGCGCGGCACGCCGCCCTTGAGCGCCTTGACCAGGTGGCGCAGGTAGTCGGCCACGTCGGGCGGCAGGTGGTTGTTCTGCAGGCGCTCCACGGCCGTGCGCAGCGACATTTCCGGCATCAGCTTGCCGACCGGGTCGGGCACGCCCGGCACCTCGGTGATGAAGATCAGCTTGTCGGCCTTGAGCGCGGTGGCGGTGGCGCTGGCCACGTCCTCCATCGACAGGTTGAAGGCCTGGCCGGTCGGAGAGAAGCCCAGCGGCGACAGCAGTACCACCTTGCCATGCGACAGCGACATGCGCACCGACTCGGCATCGATTTTGCGCACCAGCCCGGTGTGCTGGTAGTCGGTGCCGTTGACGATGCCGACCGGGCGCGCCGTGACGAAGTTGCCGGAAATCACGGACAGCTGCGCGCCGGCCATCGGCGTATTGGGCAAGCCCTGGCTGAATGCGGCCTCGATATCGAGCCGCAGCTCGCCGGCGGCTTCCTTGGCACATTCGAGCGCGGCGTTGTCGGTGATGCGCACGCCGTCGACGAATTGCGACTCGACATGGCGCAGCGCCAGTTGCTCTTCCACCTGCGGGCGCGAGCCATGCACCAGCACGATCTGCATGCCCATCGCATGCAGCAGCGCCACGTCGTTGACCAGCGCATTGAGCACGCCCGACTTGACCAGTTCGCCCGCGAAGGCGATCACGAAGGTCTTGCCGCGGAAGGCATGGATATATGGCGCCACCATGCGCAGCCAGTCGACGAACTGCTGGTGGTCGGGGCCGCCGCGTTCGATGGTGTCGGCGGCCACCGGCACCGGCGCGGTGGCGGGCGCGGTGGAAATCGGGGCGGGCGGTGGGAGTTCGGCCGTGGCGGGCGGCTCCGCCGCCGTGGCGGCTGCCGTGTCGGTAGAGGTCGCCGGCTGCGGCGTATCGGTTCTGGCGTTCATCCCGCGGATTATAATCCCGGCCAATGTCAGAACA
Source organism: Cupriavidus phytohabitans (assembly GCF_017815025.1). Lineage (NCBI taxonomy): Bacteria > Pseudomonadati > Pseudomonadota > Betaproteobacteria > Burkholderiales > Burkholderiaceae > Cupriavidus > Cupriavidus phytohabitans. The sequence continues at coordinate 103,945 of NZ_JAGIQB010000009.1, read as the reverse complement.
ACGCCCCTTCAAGGCTGCAAAGCCCGTCAGGCCAGGTCAACCCGCCGCCCCGCAGACGCCGGCCGGTGCCGGCCAGTCCACGCCATCCCATCCGTCCCGCCCGCCCAAAGGGCAGACGCCGGGCCAGGCCCCGGGGCAGCCCCGAGGACAGGCCCAGCGCCCGGCCAGGCCGCCCGCCGGACGCCCGGAGCCCGCTGCCGCCCGCCCGGCCGGCGAACCCGGCCAGCGCCAGCCGCGCGGCCCGCGCCAGGAGCGCCCGCCGCGCCCGCCACGGGTGGTCAATCCGCTGCCCTCGATCACGTTCCCCGAGGCCCTGCCGGTCTCGGCCCGCCGCGACGAGATCGCCGCCGCGCTGCTGGCCAGCCAGGTCGTGATCGTGTCGGGCGAGACCGGCTCGGGCAAGACCACGCAGCTGCCGAAGATCTGCCTGTCGATCGGGCGCGGTCCGGGGCGCGAGGGTGGGGGGCTGATCGGCCACACCCAGCCGCGCCGCATCGCCGCGACCTCCACCGCCAAGCGCATCGCGCAGGAGCTGGGGTCGCCGGTGGGCGAGCATGTCGGCTACCAGGTGCGCTTCAACGACACCATGTCGGCGGGCGCGTCGGTCAAGCTGATGACCGACGGCATCCTGCTGGCCGAGACACAGAACGACCCGCTGCTGCGCGCTTACGACACCCTCATCATCGACGAGGCGCACGAGCGCAGCCTGAACATCGACTTCCTGATCGGCTACCTGCGCCAGATCCTGCCGAAGCGGCCCGACCTGAAGGTGATCATCACCTCGGCCACCATCGATGCGCAGCGCTTTGCCGAGCATTTCACGCTCAACGGCAAGCCAGCGCCGGTGATCGAGGTCAGCGGCCGGCTGTATCCGGTGGAAGTGCGCTACCGCCCGATCACCGACGACGCGCCGCCGGGCGCCGCGCCGCGCAGCGCGCAGGCGCGCGAGCGCGACCTCTACGACGGCATTGTCGATGCCGTTGACGAGCTGTGCCGCGTCGGCCAGGGCGACGTGCTGGTGTTCCTGCCGGGCGAACGCGAGATCCGCGAGGCTGCCGAGGCACTGCGCAAGCACCATCCGCCGCATACCGAGATCCTGCCGCTGTTCGCGCGGCTGTCGGTGCAGGAGCAGGAGCGGGTATTCAAGCCGTCCAACGCGCGCCGCATCGTGCTGGCGACCAACGTCGCCGAGACCTCGCTGACGGTGCCGGGCATCCGCTACGTGGTCGATACCGGGATGGCCCGCGTCAAGCGATACTCCTATCGCAACAAGGTCGAGCAGCTGCAGGTCGAGTCGATCTCGCAGGCAGCCGCCAACCAGCGCGCCGGCCGTTGCGGCCGCGTGGCCAACGGCGTGTGCATCCGGCTATACGAAGAGTCGGATTTCACCGGTCGGCCGCGCTTCACCGACCCCGAGATCCTGCGTTCGTCGCTGGCGGCGGTGATCCTGCGCATGAAGGCGCTGCGGCTGACCGACATCGAATCGTTCCCGTTTATCGAACCGCCGCTGGGCCGCGCCGTCGCCGACGGCTACCAGCTGCTGCAGGAACTGGGCGCGGTCGATGACGCCAACCAGCTCACGCCGACGGGGCGGCAGCTGGCCAAGCTGCCGCTCGATCCACGCGTGGGCCGCATGATCCTGGCCGCGCGCGAGCACCAGTGCCTGCGCGAGGTGCTGGTCATCGCCAGCGCGCTGTCGGTGCAGGACCCGCGTGACCGCCCGCAGGAGGCGCAGGAAGCCGCAGACCAGGCGCATCGCAAGTTCATGGACGAGAGGTCCGAGTTCCTGGGCTGGGTCAAGCTGTGGAAGTGGTTCGAGGACGCGGTAACGCACAAGAAGTCGAACCGCCAGTTGCAGGACCAGTGCCGCGCCAGCTTCCTGTCGCACCTGCGCCTGCGCGAATGGCGCGACGTCCATTCGCAGCTGCTGACCACGGTGGCCGAGCAGGGCTGGCGCCTGAACGAGAGCGAGCCGACCTACGAGCAGGTGCACAAGGCGCTGCTTACCGGCCTGCTCGGCAACGTCGGCGTGCGCATCGAGGATGGCGACGGCAAGGGCCGCGAGTACCTGGGCGCGCGCGGCATCAAGTTCCACCTGTGGCCGGGTTCGCTGATCGCGCGCAAGGTCGGCCGCTGGATCGTGGCGGCCGAGCTGGTCGAGACCAGCCGCCTGTTCGCGCGCACGCTGGCGCGCATTGAGCCGGAGTGGCTGGAGCAGATCGGCGGGCACCTGCTCAAGGTGAGCTGGAGCGATCCGCACTGGGAAAAGAAGGCCGGCCAGGTGCTGGCGCTCGAACGGGCCACGCTGTACGGCCTGGTGGTCTACCAGCACCGCCGTGTCCACTACGGTCCGATGAACCCGCAGGAAGCGCGCGAGCTCTTTATCCGCCGCGCGCTGGTCGAGGGCGAATTCGATACGCGCCTGCCATTCTTCGCGCACAACCAGCGCCTGGTGCGGGAGATCGAAAACCTGGAGCACAAGTCGCGCCGGCAGGATGTGCTGGTCGACGACGAGCTGATCTACGCCTTCTATGATCGCGCCATCCCGGCCGAGATCAACCAGCAAACAACCTTCGAGCAGTGGTACCAGGCCGAAAGCGCCAAGGACCGCAAGCTGCTCTACCTGAACCGCGACGAGCTGATGCGGCACGAGGCGGCCGGCATCACCACCGACCTGTTCCCCAAGACCATGAACGTGGCCGGGGTGGACATGGGGCTGACCTACCACTTCGAGCCGGGCAGCCACCGCGACGGTGTGACGCTGACCGTGCCGCTGTACGCGCTCAACCAGGTGCGGCAGGAGCGCGCCGACTGGCTGGTGCCGGGCATGATCAAGGAGAAGGTCCACCTGCTGCTGAAGTCATTGCCGCAGAAGCTGCGCCGCCATTGCGTGCCGTTGCCGGACTTTGCGGCCGGCTTTGTCTCGCGCCAGCCGTTCGGCGAGGGCGAGCTGCTGGACGTGCTGATCGCCGATATCCGCGAGCAGACCGGCACCATGGTCAAGCGCGCCGACTTCAAGCTGGAAACGCTGCCGGCGCACCACGCGATGAACTTCAAGGTCATCGACGAGCACGGCCGCCAGCTCGACATGGGCCGCAACCTGGCGCAACTGCGCGCCGAGCTGGGCGGCCAGGCTCAGCAGTCGTTCCAGCGCGTTGCGGCGCAGGCGGCCGCGCAAGCCGGCTCGCCCGACCAGGCCGCGCAGCTGCCGGCCGCAGAGCCTGGCCAGTATGAGAACCTGACCGGCTGGACCTTCGGCGAACTGCCGGAGCTGCTTGAGATCCGCAAGGGCAGCCAGACGCTGTTCGGCTACCCGGCGCTGGTCGACCGCGGCACGCACTGCGACGTCGAGGTCTTCGACGATCCGCAGGAAGCCGCGCGCATCCACCACCTGGGGCTGCGCCGGCTGTTCGCGCTGCAGCTGCGCGAACAGGTCAAGTTCATCGAAAAGAACATACCCGGGCTGCAGCAGATGGCGATGCAGTACATGACGCTGGGTACGCAGGAAATGCTGCGCGACCAGATCGTGATGCTGGCGCTGGAACGCGCCTGCATGCAGGCGCCGCTGCCGCGCAATGAGGCCGAGTTCAACGCCCGCAAGGACGAAGGCCGCACGCGGCTGTCGCTGCTGGCGCAGGAGATTGCACGGCTGGCCGGCGCGATCCTTGCCGAATACGCCGGGCTGCCGCGCAAGCTGCTGCAGGCCAAGCCGTTCGCGGCAGCCTACGCCGACATGGAAGGCCAGCTTGGCCGGGTGATGAGCAAGCGCTTTATCGACGAGACCCCGTACACGCAGCTGGTCCACTTCCCGCGTTACCTGAAGGGCATCGCCATGCGCATCGACAAGCTCAAGGGCGATCCGGCGCGCGATACCCAGCGCATCCAGGAGATGGCGCCGCTGTTGCAGCAATGGCAGCGCGCCGAAAAGCAGCTGCGCACGCAAGGGCGGGGCGGGGAGGACGCGCGGCTGGAAGAATTCCGCTGGATGCTGGAGGAACTCCGCATCGCCCTGTTCGCGCAGGAGCTGCGCACCCCCGTGCCGATGTCGGTGAAGCGGCTGCAGAAGGTGTGGGAATCGATGCAGCGCTGAGGCGCGAGCGCCCGTACGGCCCGAATGGTCGTGCCGGCGCAACAATCTGCCAAATTCTTCTCCGCCGTCAACCGAGACGTCATCGGAATTAGCCGCCCAAACGTTAGAATCGCCGATTCAGTTCTTTCTTGTAGCGGGTCTTATGTTCGCATTGCGTCGGTGGGTGGCTGGTGGGATCACGGTGGGCGCGCTCGCGCTGGGCCTGATGGCCGCGCCGGCATCGGCGGAAGTGGTGGTGATCCTTAATTCGGGTGATGCAACCGTCACGCTGATCGACAAGGACACGCAGAAGGTGCTGGAGACCTTCCCGATTGGCAAGGAGCCGCACCACCTGATCGCGACGCCCGACGACAAGTCGCTGATCATCGCCAACGCGGTCGGCAACGACCTGGTGTTCCTGGACCCGGTAACCGGCAAGGTGCAGCAGCGCATGCCCAATATCGACGACCCCTACCAGATCGGCTTCTCGCCCGACCAGAAGTGGTTCGTCGCCACCGGCAACCGGCTCGACCGCGTCGACGTCTACCGCTGGGACGGCAAGGCGCTGAAGCTGGCCAAGCAATACCCGCTGGCCAAGACCCCCAGCCATATCGCGTTCACCGCCGACAGCCGCATCGCCTTTATCACGCTGCAGGACTCCAACGAGGTCGCCGCGATCGACCTGATCACGCAGAACGTGTTGTGGCGCATGGAGACTGGCTCCGCGCCGGCCGGCATCTGGGTCACGCCGGACCAGAAATACCTGCTGGTCGGCATGACGGGCGCGGACTACGTTGCCGTGATCGACTGGCGCACCCGCGCGGTGGTCAAGCAGATCCAGACGGGCAAGGGCGCGCACAACTTCCGCGCGGTGGGAGACAGGCGCCACCTGTTCCTGAGCAACCGCGTGACCGGCAGCATCAGCATCATCGACCAGCAGACGCTGGCCAAGATCGGCGACATCACGGGCCTGCCGCCGGGCCCTGACGACATGGAACTGACCTCCGACGGCAAGACGCTGTGGGTGACGTTCCGCTGGGCGCGCGCGGTCGGGCTGGTCGACGTGCCGAGCCGCAAGCTGGTCAAGACCGTGCGCGTTGGCCGCTCGCCGCACGGCATCTATTTCCGCACGCGCGCGCCGCTGTACTGAACCGGGCGGGGCAGGACCAATGCGCGATACCAGGGCTTCGCGATTCCGAGGATTCGTACGATTCGGCAGGATGCTGGCTGGGCTCGCGCTTGCCTGCGCCTTGCCCTCCGCGCTGCATGCGGCGGATGCCACCGGGGCGGCTGCGAAAGCCTGCCCGGCCGGCACGCTCTACCTGACCTTCGATACCGGCAGCATGAGCCAGGCGCAGCTGATCGCCGACACGCTGCGCCGGCACAAGATCCGTGCGACCTTCTTCCTGGCCAATGAACCGACGGTGCGGCAGGACAGTTCGCTCGACCGCTCCTGGGCGCCATACTGGAAGGCGCTGGCCGGGGACGGCCATGCCTTTGGCACGCATACTTTCGACCATGTCTACCTGCGCGGCGTGCGTGCCGGGCAGGTGACCATGCGGCCGCAGTTCGGTGCGCAGGCGGGCAAGGACACCGTGATGGATGCTGCCGGTTTCTGCAGCGAACTGCGTCGCAGCGCCGACGCTCTCCGCGACATGACCGGTGCCGAGATGATGCCGCTCTGGCGCGCCCCGGGCGGCCGCACCGCGCCGCAGACGCTGCAATGGGCCGAGCAGTGCGGCTTCCGCCACGTCGGCTGGGCGCCGGCCGGTTTCCTGGGCGATGAGCTGGCGTCGGATCGCTACCCGAATGCAATGCTGCTCGAGCGAGCGCTCGGCAAGCTGCGCGATGGCGACATCACCATGGCGCACCTGGGCATCTGGTCGCGCAAGGATCCGTGGGCGCCGGGCGTGCTGGAGCCGCTGCTGTCCGGGCTGGAGCGCAAGGGCTTCTGCTTCGCGACGCTGCGCGAGCATCCGGCCTACCGCGACTGGATCGCCCGGCATGCCAGCGGACAACAGGAGGGCAGGCGGTAATGTGGGAGTCGCTCAACGGCTGGATCGGGCAGGTCGAAGGCACGCTGTTCCAGGACGTGGTGCTGCCTGTGGTCTATGACCTGGGCTTCGGCCGCTATGCCGAAGAGGCCTTCACCGGCACCGAATGGCTGCTGGTGGGGCTGGTGCAGATCGCCGTGATGTTCCTGATCCTGGGTCCGCTGGAAAAATGGCGTCCCGTCGAGCCGGTGGCCGACCGCGCCGCGATCCGCACCGACATGATCTACACGGCGATCCACCGCCTCGGGCTGTTCCGGCTCGCCATGTTCTTCCTGCTGGCGCCGCTGACCGACTCGCTCGAAGGGCACCTGCGGCTGATGGGCTGGCACCGCATCAACGTCGAGGACTGGTGGCCGGGCGTGACTTCGGTGCCGCTGGTCAGCTTCTTCGTCTACCTGCTGCTGTTCGACCTGCTCGATTACTGGTATCACCGCCTGTCGCATACGTTCCGCTGGTGGTGGCACCTGCACGCGGTGCACCACAGCCAGCGCCAGATGACACTCTGGAGCGACAACCGCAACCACCTGCTGGACGACATGCTGCGCGACCTGGTGTTCGCGCTGGTGGCGCTGGGCGTCGGCGTCGAGCCCTCGCAATATGTGCTGCTGGTGGCGCTGTCGCAGTTGCTGCAGAGCCTGCAGCATGCCAACCTGCGGCTGCATTTCGGCAACATCGGCGAACGCCTGCTGATCTCGCCGCGTTTTCATCGCACCCATCATGCCGTTGGCATCGGCCATGAGGCCGACGGTGCCCCGGCGCGGCTGGGCGGCTGCAATTACGGGGTGATCTTCCCATGGTGGGACATGCTGTTCGGCACCGCGGTCTTTGCCGAAAGCTACCACCCCACCGGTATCCGCGACCAGCTGCCGCCGCCGCTGGGCAAGGGCCACGACTACGGCACGGGCTTTCTCGCCCACCAGTGGTACGGCATCAAGCGCCTGCTGCGGCTGCGCTGAAGCGATCCTCTACCGCCCCCGCCGCAGTCCGCGCGGCGGGGGCAAGTGGCGTATGCTAGTGTTCCGGTTTGCCGCCGGCACCGGCGCCGGCTCCAACGCCGGCTGTATTCGCCTTCCACCGCATAAACGCCGAGTCCACGCTCGGACCCACGCTGCATGAACGATATCTTCCGCTCGTTTGGCCGCGCGCTTGTCAGCCAGCTGCATCCGCGCATGCTGCTGCTGACCGTGCTGCCTTTCGTCCTGTCCACGCTCTTCTGGGGCGGGCTGCTCTGGTGGGGCTGGGATCCCATCATGACCGCCACGCGCGGTTTCCTCGAAGCCTCGGTGCTGACCAGCTGGATCTACAGCGCACTGGACTGGCTCAGCCTGCAATCGATGCGCGCGGTGGTGGCGCCGCTGTTCGTTGCCGCGCTGGCGGTCCCGCTGGTGATCGCATCGATGCTGATGTTTATCGGCGTGTTCTCGGTGCCGGCGGTGGTGCGCCACCTGGAGCGCAGCTACCCGGACCTGGCCAAGTCTCACGGCGGTAGCTTGCTCGGCAGCGTGTTCCAGTCGCTCGCCAGCACCGTCGTGTTCCTGTTGCTGGTGCTGGTGACGCTGCCGCTGTGGCTGGTGCCACCGTTCTTCGCCCTGATCCCGCCGGTGCTGTGGGGCTGGCTGACCTACCGGGTGATGACCTATGACGCGCTGTCCGACCATGCCAGCGCGGAAGAACGCAAGACGCTGATGCGGCGTCACCGCACGCCGCTGCTGGTGATCGGCGTGGCCGTGGGTCTGCTGGGCTCGGCGCCCACGCTGCTGTGGGTGTCGTCCGCGGCGGTGATCTTCCTGTTTCCGTTCGTGCTGGCCGGCATGCTATGGCTGTACGTGCTGATTTTTATCTTTTCGGCACTGTGGTTCGGCCATTTCTGCCTGCGCGCGCTGGCGCAGCTGCGCGCTGAACGCGCCGCACCGCCGCCGGCACAGCAACCCTCCGGTCCATCCGCGGGCGGCGACATCATCGACCTGGCGCCCTCCGACGTGCGGCGCATCGAACATTCCTGAAGCGAGGGCAACATGGGTTTCGGCCTGATCATCATCGGCGACGAGATTCTGTCGGGGCGACGCGAAGACAAGCATCTGCGCCGCACCATTGAACTGCTGGGCACGCGCGGCCTGGCGTTGGACTGGGCGCAGTATGTCGGCGACGACCGCGACCGCATCACCGCCACGCTCAAGCGCACCTTTGCCGGAACTGACGTGGTGTTCTGCACCGGCGGCATCGGCGCGACGCCCGACGACCATACGCGCCAGTGCGCGGCCGCGGCGCTCGGCGTGCCGCTGCAGCTGCATCCCGAGGCGCGCGAGCAGATCGCACTGCGCATCGCGGAGACCGCCGGCGGCGATCCCGTCAAGGCCGACCTGAACCAGCCGGAAAACCAGCACCGGTTCAAGATGGGCGAATTCCCCGAAGGCGCGCGCATCATCCCCAACAGCTACAACCGCATCCCGGGCTTTTCCGTGGGACATCACCACTTCATGCCCGGCTTCCCGGTGATGGCATGGCCGATGATGGAATGGGTGCTCGACCATGCGTATGCGCACCTGTTCCACCAGGTCCAGCGCCAGGAGCGCGCCTTCTATGTGTTCGAGGCGCCCGAGTCCACGCTGACTCCGCTGATGGAGAAAGTCGAAGCCGCCTTTGCCGGCATCCGCGTGTTCAGCCTGCCTTCGGTCGGCGACGTGCAGCGCGGCGACCGCTTCGCGCGCCGGCATATCGACCTGGGGGTCAAGGGGCCAGCCGACCTGGTGGCGCCCGCCTATGCCATGCTGCTCGACGGGGTGCGCGCGATGGGGTTTGAAGTCGTCGAGCAGCCGGCGAGGGAATCCGCGCAGGCCTGAGCGTCCGCGGCGGCGGTACAAACAAGAAGGGGCAGCCAGGCTGCCCCTTTCGTCATGCTGGCGTGGTAGCGCAGGTAGCTCAGGCCCCGTGCCACGGCAGGCCGCGCACGCACCAGCCTTCGACCGTCTTGCGGTGGTGGTGCTCGTCGCGATTGCCCTCGAACCCTTCCAGCACGTCCATGGCAAAGTGGTATCCGGCTTCGGTCGCCACGCGCGCGGCGTGCTTGGAGCGGGCCGCGCTGCGGCACAGGAACAGCACCGGCACGTCGGCCGGGACGCGCGCCTTCAGTTCCTCGACGAAGCGGGAGTTCTGCGCGCCGCCCGGGTAGGACATCCATTCGACATGGGCGAACTGCGCGTCGGGCACATCGACGCCGCCAACCCAGTCCAGTTCGGCCTGCGTGCGCACGTCGACCAGCACCGCGGCAGGGTCGTCCTGCAGCAGGGCATAGGCTTCCTGCGGCGACAGCGCACCGAAGTACGGAAGCTGGTTCTGTTGCTGGCGCTGCTGGGCGGCCTGGAGGAGATCGTCTCGGGTGGTCATCTGCGTGACAAAAGAAATGGATGGAATAGTGGCGCGAAGGCCGTAACCCGGTATTCTATAGCGCCGCGACAGCGCGGCGGCCGGAACGCGCGCTAGCGCTTGCGGGATGGCGCCACGAGCGGGCAGGAAATGACCGTTTTTGGTGCCACTGCACTATATCGGTGCTATTGCGGTGCGATAACTTGCCCATTGCACCATTCTGGTGTTTTATGGGTGGGCGGCCCGCGGATGTGCATGTCGATGGTGCGCCACCCGGCCGCAGCGTGGCGCGACGATACGGTCGGTGCCTACCCGCGACGGTGCGCGGTTCGCCGGAGTTGCACAATTTTCGGGCCGGGGAGGATAGTGGGGAGCTTGCTTGGCACGCTTTCTGCTAACATTCCTCGTCCTTTCGTGGCAAGGTCGGCAAGCGCGGCAACATGTAGCGGCGGCGCCGGCGACAGGCCCAAGAATTGGCTTTCTCAGACCTCAGATATTTGCCGAATACCCAGGAGATTGGCATGGCCCACAGCGTTGCAGACGTGATGAAGCTGGTGAAGGAAAACGACGTCAAGTTCGTCGACTTCCGTTTCACCGATACCAAAGGCAAGGAGCAACACGTGTCCGTGCCCGTGTCGCACTTCGATGAAGACAAGTTTGAGAGCGGCCACGCTTTCGACGGCTCGTCGATCGCCGGCTGGAAGGGTATCGAAGCTTCGGACATGCTGCTGATGCCGGATTCGAACACTGCTCACATCGACCCGTTCTATGAAGAGCCGACGCTGGTGCTGTCGTGCGACGTGATCGAGCCGTCGGATGGCAAGGGCTATGACCGCGACCCGCGTTCGATCGCCAAGCGCGCCGAAGCCTACCTGAAGAGCACCGGCCTGGGCGACACCGCCTTCTTCGGTCCGGAACCCGAGTTCTTCATCTTCGACGGCGTGACCTGGAACGTCGACATGCAAGGCTGCTTCGTGAAGATCCATTCGGAAGAAGCCCCGTGGTCGTCGGCCAAGGAATTCGAGCACGGCAACGCCGGCCACCGTCCGGGCAAGAAGGGCGGCTACTTCCCGGTTGCCCCGATCGACACCTTCCAGGACATGCGTTCGGAAATGTGCCTGATCCTCGAATCGCTGGGCATTCCCGTTGAAGTCCACCACCACGAAGTGGCTGGCCAGGGCCAGAACGAAATCGGCACCAAGTTCAGCACGCTGGTGCAGCGCGCCGACTGGACCCAGCTGCAGAAGTATGTGATCCAGAACGTCGCCCACACCTACGGCAAGACCGCTACGTTCATGCCGAAGCCGGTCGTTGGCGACAACGGCTCGGGCATGCACGTGCACCAGTCCGTGTGGAAGGACGGCCAGAACCTGTTCGCGGGCAACGGCTACGCCGGCCTGTCGGAATTCGCGCTGTACTACATCGGCGGCATCATCAAGCACGCCCGCGCGCTGAACGCCATCACCAACCCGGGCACGAACTCGTACAAGCGCCTGGTGCCCGGTTTCGAGGCTCCGGTCAAGCTGGCCTACTCGGCCCGCAACCGTTCGGCTTCGATCCGTATCCCGTATGTGGCCAACCCGAAGGGCCGCCGCATCGAGACCCGCTTCCCGGATCCGCTGATGAACCCGTACCTGGGCTTCTCGGCGCTGCTGATGGCCGGCCTGGACGGCGTGATGAACAAGATCCACCCGGGCGAAGCCGCCGACAAGAACCTGTACGACCTGCCGCCGGAAGAGGATGCAAAGATCCCGACCGTCTGCTCGAGCCTCGACCAGTCGCTGGAGTACCTGGACAACGACCGCGAGTTCCTGACCCGCGGCGGCGTGTTCTCGAACTCGATGATCGATGCGTACATCGAACTGAAGATGGAAGAAGTCACGCGTTTCCGCATGACCACGCACCCGGTCGAGTTCGAAATGTACTACTCGCTGTAAGCGGCCCTTGCCCGGGAATGACGCAGGTTGTGACCGGGCAACAGTTGCACCAGAAAGGGGCGGCTTCGGCTGTCCCTTTTTGCTTTGCTCGCTAGAATGGGGAATCCGATCCCATCCCGATCCATCCCCTGTTCACACCTGACGCCATGTCCATGGACGCTTCTTCGCGCAATGCCGGCCGGTCCGCATCGCCGCACCAATTTCGTGTTCGATTCCCTGTTCTGGTGAGTGCCGTGGCATTGACGCTGGGTGGCTGGGCCGGGCTGTCGCAGGCGCAGTCGTCTTCCGACGTCTACGTTTGCACCGGGCCCAACGGCGTCCCCGAATATCGCAATGGCAACGCCGGCAAGGGGTGCAAGAAGCTGAACCTGCCCGACGTGGTGACCGTGCCTGGCGGGCGCGTCGCGCCGGCTCCGGCCAAGGGCAGTGCGCCCGCGGCCAGCAACACCAGCTTCCCGCGCGTGGACAGTGCCACGCAGCGCAGCCGCGACAGCGAGCGCCGCACCGTACTCACGCAAGAGCTGCAGGCCGAAGAGGCCAAGCTGCAGGCGCTGCGTGTCGAATACAACAACGGCCAGCCCGAGCGCCAGGGCAACGAACGCAATTACCAGAAATACCTGGATCGCACCGCGGCGCTGCGCGACGACATCGCGCGCAGCGAGGCCAATGCGGCATCGCTGCGGCGCGAGCTTGGCAACCTGAAGGACTAAGTCTTATGCGTCGCCTGATTCGCGGTGTGTCGCGCAAGGCCGGTGATTCCGACAGCGCCCGTGGCGAGATCTCCGCGCCGGACTTCGCGCAATCGGGCGGCAGCGCCCAGGTGTTGCCCATGGGCGTGGCGGCCTTCCATGCCGGCCTCGACGTGGTGGCCAACCCGGTGCTGCTGGTGCGGCAGCCCGGCCTGCGCGTGGTCTACGCCAACCCTGCCGCCGAGGCGACCTTCGGCGTGTCGCGCCGGGGCATGGTGGAGCTGTCGCTGCCCGACCTGTTTGGCCGCTCGGATGAGTTGCACAACATGCTCGACACCGTGGTCGCGCGCCAGTTCGACGTGCGCCGCCAGGACCTTGTGCTACACCCGCCGCTGCAGGAGCCCATCCATGCGCACGTGGTGATCGCTGCGTTGGAAGCGGCGGGCGACACCGTGGTGGTGGAAATCCTCCCCAACGAACAGAAGGTGCGCAGCGATCGCGAGGAGCGCATCCTCGACCTGACCTCGGCCAACAAGGAACTGATCCGCAACCTGGCGCACGAGATCAAGAACCCGCTCGGCGGTATCCGCGGCGCCGCGCAACTGCTGGAGTTCGAACTGCCGGAGCGCTCGCTGCGCGAATACACGCAGGTCATCATCAAGGAGTCGGACCGGCTGCAGACGCTGGTGGACCGCCTGCTGGAGCCGCACCGCCATCCGCATATCGTGTCGAGCCTGAATATCCACGAGGTGCTGGAGCGGGTGCGCTCGGTGGTGCTGGCCGAGTTTCCAAACGGGCTCGAGATCGTGCGCGACTACGACGCCAGCCTGCCCGAGCTGCAGGGCGACATGGAGCAGCTGATCCAGGCGGTGCTCAACATCGTGCACAACGCCGCGCAGGCGCTGGCCGATCGCATTGCGCGCGGCGATGCGCAGATCGTGCTGCGCACGCGCGTGGCGCGCCAGGTCACCATCGCCAAGCGGCTGTTCAAGCTGGCATTGGACTTGCATGTGATCGACAACGGCCCGGGAATCCCCGAAGACATTCGCGAGCGCATTTTCTATCCACTGGTATCGGGTAGGGATGGCGGCAGCGGTCTCGGTCTCACACTCGCTCAAACCTTCGTGCAGCAGCACGAGGGCTTGATCGAATGCGAGAGCCGGCCGGGCTGTACCGACTTCCGCATCCTGCTGCCGTTGCACTAGCTGTCCGCGAGCGATCGCGCTGCAGTGCCGGGCATGCGGAAGACCAAATGACACCGAGCAGACAAGCGACGCACATGAAGCCGATCTGGATAGTCGACGACGATCAATCAATCCGCTGGGTCCTGGAAAAGGCCCTTGCCCGTGAAAGCCTGCTCTCGCGCAGCTTCACCAATGTGCGAGACGTGCTGGCCGCGCTGGAAGAAGACCAGCCGCAGGTGCTGATTTCCGATATCCGCATGCCCGGCGGCTCCGGGCTGGACCTGCTGCAGGCCATCAAGGCACGGCATCCGGGGCTGCCGGTCATCGTGATGACCGCCTACTCGGACCTGGACAGCGCCGTGGCGGCGTTCCAGGGCGGCGCCTTCGAATACCTGGCCAAGCCGTTCGATGTCGACAAGGCGGTCGAGCTGATCCGCCGCGCGCTCGAAGAAAGCCTGCGCGAAGAGGAGATGGATGACCGGCTGGTCGACGCGCCCGAGATCCTGGGCCAGGCGCCTGCGATGCAGGACGTGTTCCGCGCCATCGGCCGGCTGTCGCAATCGAACGTCACGGTGATGATCACCGGCGAGTCGGGTACCGGCAAGGAGCTGGTTGCGCGCGCGCTGCACAAGCACAGCCCGCGTGCCAATGGCCCGTTCATCGCGCTCAATACCGCAGCCATTCCCAAGGACCTGCTTGAATCCGAACTGTTCGGCCACGAGCGCGGTGCCTTCACCGGCGCGCAGACCATGCGGCGCGGCCGCTTCGAGCAGGCCGAGGGCGGCACGCTGTTCCTCGATGAAATCGGCGACATGCCGTTCGACCTGCAGACCCGCCTGCTGCGCGTGCTGTCCGATGGCAATTTTTATCGCGTGGGCGGCCACAACCCTTTGCGCGCCAACGTGCGGGTCATTGCCGCCACGCACCAGAACCTGGAGCTGCGCGTCAAGGAAGGTCTGTTCCGCGAGGACTTGTTCCACCGCCTGAACGTGATCCGGCTGCGCTTGCCGCCGCTGCGCGAGCGGCCCGAGGACATCACGCTGCTGGCCCGCCATTTCCTGCAGAAGAGCGCCAAGGAACTGGGTGTCGAGCCCAAGCGCATGTCGGACGAGGCGCTGGCCTATGTCAGCACGCTGCCATTCCCCGGCAACGTGCGCCAGCTGGAGAACCTGTGCAACTGGCTGACGGTGATGGCACCGGCCCAGACCATCGAGGTCAAGGACCTGCCACGCGAGATGCTGGAGGCGGGCACCAGCGAGCCGATCAATGCGCCGCGGCCCGAGCGCGTGGTCGAGGCGCGTGCGGCTGAGTACGAAACCGCTCACGAACTGGCTGACTACGGCGGGTTTGCCATGCCGGTGGCGGAGGCGGATACGGCTACCGTGGTGCGGCCGGCGCCGGCCGTCAGCGCCGCTCCGGTCGGCGCCGCCGGCTGGGAACACCTGCTGGCCGGCGAAGCGCGCGCCATGCTCGAGGCCGGGCAGCCGGAGGTCATGGATGTGCTGACACGCCGGTTCGAGAAGGCGGTGCTGGAGGCCGCGCTCGGTGTCACGCGCGGGCGCCGGGTCGAGGCCGCGACGCGGCTGGGTATCGGGCGGAACACCATTACGCGCAAGCTGCAGGAATTGGGATTCGACTGAGCGGCTGAGAGGCAACAACCAGACGGCCGGGCAATGCCCGGCCGTTTTGCATTCTTGCGCTTTTTGCGTTCTGCCTTGGGTGGTGCTCAGCCGCGCGCCTGCACCAGCCGCTGCGCCATTTCCGCGAACCCTTCGCCGCCCGCCGCCGCGGTGATATAAGCCGGCGGCACAGGCAGCTGCGGCAGGATATCCCGCACATTGGCCACCCCCACCGACAGCGGAAAATGCGCGAACATGCTGGCATCGTTGGCTGAATCGCCGATAAAGAGCCATTCGTCCCGGCACGCATCCAGGTCTTCCCCCAGCAGTTCCGCCACGCACAGCTTGCTCATCGACAGCTTGTCATGCTGTCCGAACCAGCCGTTGACATGGATGGAACTGACCGTGGCGGTCATGCCTGCCTCGCGCATCAAAGCGGCGATACGGGCCACCGCTTCCTGCGGTAATGGTGGCACGTCTTCGGCATGGTCGATCGCCAGGTCGGCGGCGTGCCAGGCCTGGTCCGACGCCAGCGCGCTGCCCGGCACCTCGAGCAGGATGCGCTGGCCAAGCGCATGGATGCGCTCGAGGTTGCGCGCGCGGGTGGGCGCATCATCCAGGAAGCGGGTATGCAGCCGGCCATTGCGCAGGTGCGAATAGAAGGCACCGTTCTCGCCGATGATCGCGTCCACCGGCCACAGGCGGGTCAGGATCTCGGCCCACGCAATGCAGCGCCCCGTCACCGGGATAACGTGCAGTCCAGCCTGGCGCAGCCTGTCGAGCGCCAGATAGGTGGAGGCGGGCAGCCTCCCATCCGTAGTCAGCGTGCCGTCGATATCGGTCAGCACGCCGCGCACGCGCTGCAGCGCGGAATTAGAGAGCTTGTTCAGGGATTGCATGGCGGGCCATTGTAATCGGCATCCTGCCGCCTTCGTCGCTTATATCGCTTATTGCGCTGCAAAACGGCCGGGATCCGTGAAGTTGCTGATTTGCTTGCCCGGGTGCGACCGGCGTAACATGCCGCTGTCACAAAAAAATCACATGCTGTCGGATTTTCCCTACCGCACAGAAACAGACAGACCAAGGAGAGCATCGATGTCCGTATCCCGTACCGCGCTCAAACTTGCCGTGCTGGCCGCCCTGACCGGGGCCGGCAGCGCGCAGGCTGCCGTTGAAATCCAGTGGTGGCACGCCATGCAAGGCGCCCTGAACGACAAGGTGAACGAGATCGCCAACAAGTTCAACGCGAGCCAGACCGAATACAAGGTGGTGCCGGTCAACAAGGGCAACTACGACGAAACCATGGCGGCCGGCATCGCCGCCTTCCGTGCCGGCGGCGCGCCGGCCATCCTGCAGGTATTCGAAGTCGGCACCGCCACCATGATGAGCGCGAAGGGCGCGATCAAGCCGGTGTCGACGGTAATGAAGGATGCCGGCGAGAAATTTGACCAAAAAGCCTACATCCCGGCCGTGGCGGGCTACTACACCTCGTCCAAGGGCGAGATGCTGTCGTTCCCGTTCAACAGCTCGACCACGGTCTTTTACTACAACAAGGACGCCTTCAAGAAGGCCGGCCTGGACCCGGAGAAGCCGCCCAAGACCTGGCCGGAGGTGATGCAGTACTCGGCCAAGCTGAAGGCATCGGGCACCAACTGCGCGTACACCACCGACTGGCAGGGCTGGGTCCACCTGGAAAGCTTCTCGGCCTGGCACAACACGCTCTATGCCACCAAGAACAACGGCTTCGGCGGCACCGACACGCGCCTGGTCTTCAACAGCCCGCTGCACGTCAAGCACATCACCAACCTGCAAGACATGGTGAAGAAGGGCTACTTCAGCTATGGCGGCCGCAAGGCGGAATCGCAGGCCAAGTTCTATAACGGCGAGTGCGCGATGTTCACCGGCTCGTCGGCCTCGCTGGCCAATATTCGCAAGAACGCCAAGTTCGCGTTCGCGGTGGCCCAGCTGCCATATTATCCGGACGTGCAGGGCGCGCCGCAGAACACCATCATCGGCGGCGCCTCGCTGTGGGTGATGGGCGGCAAGAAGCCGGACGAGTACAAGGGCGTGGCCAAGTTCTTCAACTTCCTGTCGCGCCCGGAAATTCAGTCCGACTGGCACCAGGCTACCGGCTACCTGCCGGTGACGATGGCCGCCTACGAGATGACCAAGAAGTCCGGCTACTACGACAAGAACCCGGGTGCCGATGTGTCGGTGCAGCAGATGGTGGTCAAGACCACCGACAAGTCGCGCGGCGTGCGGCTCGGCAACATGGTGCAGATCCGTACCGTGGTGGACGAGGAACTGGAAGCCGTCTGGGCTGGCAAGAAGGAGCCCAAGGTGGCGCTGGACTCGGCCGTGGCCCGTGGCAACGACCTGCTGGAGCGCTTCCAGAAGACCGCGCGCGAATAAGCGCGGCCTGAAAGCAAGCTGACAAGAAAGGGCGGGCGGCGGCGAAACCTCCGCCCGCTTGCATTGTGGCCGGCCACACCGGGCCGGCCGCAGCGCCGTACCTAGAACGATGCCGCAACCCGCGGCATCCGCCGGAATCCGTTCATGGAAAAACGCGTCGTTTTCCGCTCGCCATGGCTGCCGTATCTGCTGGTCTTGCCGCAGATCGCGATCACGCTGATCTTCTTTTTCCTGCCCGCGGGGCAGGCGCTGTACCAGTCGATGCTGCAGCAGGATGCCTTCGGCATCAACCTGGAGTTCGTCGGCCTCGACAACTTCCGCATGCTGTGGAACGACCCGCTGTATGTGGAGTCGTTCCAGACCACCGCGATCTTCGCCATCGGCGTCACCGTGGTGGGCCTGACCACCGCGCTCGCGCTGGCCTATTTTGCCGACCGCGTGATCCGCGCCGCGGTCGGCTACAAGACCTTGCTGATCTGGCCGTACGCGGTCGCGCCGGCGGTGGCGGGCGTGCTGTGGATGTTCATGTTCAACCCGACGCTGGGCGTGGTCTCTTACGCGCTGCGCAAGATGGGCGTGGAATGGAACTTCCTGCTAAACGGCAACCAGGCGCTGCTGCTGGTGGTGCTGGCCGCGGCATGGAAGCAGATCAGCTACAACTTTCTGTTCTTCCTGGCCGGGCTGCAAAGCATCCCGCGCTCGCTGATCGAAGCCGCGGCCATCGACGGCGCCGGGCCGTGGCGCCGCTTCTGGTCGATCATCTTCCCGCTGCTGTCGCCGACCACCTTCTTCCTGATGGTGATCAACGTGGTCTATGCGTTCTTCGATACCTTCGCGATCATCGACGCAGTCACGCACGGCGGCCCGTTCAACTCGACCAACACGCTGGTGTACAAGGTCTTCCATGACGGCTTCCGCGGCATGGATATCGGTGGCTCGGCCGCGCAGTCGGTGGTGCTGATGGTGATCGTGATCGCGCTGACCGTGGTGCAGTTCCGCTACGTGGAACGCAAGGTCCAGTACTGACGGAGGCAGCCATGGTAGAACGACGTCCTTTCCTTGATTTCCTGACCCACGCGGTGCTGGTCCTCGGCATCGTGGTGGTGGTGTTCCCGGTGTACCTGACCTTCGTCGCGTCGACGCTGACCGCGGAAGAAGTGCTGGACGCACCGATGACGCTGATCCCAGGCAGCCACCTGATCGAGAACTATCGCACCGTGCTGTTTCAGGGTGTGGGCGAGGCGGCTTCGCCGGTCTCGACCATGATGAAGAACAGCCTGATCATGGCGCTGGGCATCGCGCTGGGCAAGATCGCGATCTCGATCATCTCGGCCTTTGCCATCGTCTATTTCAAGTTCCCGCTGCGCAAGACCTTCTTCTGGCTGATCTTCATCACGCTGATGCTGCCGGTCGAGGTGCGGATCCTGCCGACCTACAAGGTGGTGTCGGACCTCGGGCTGCTCGACAGCTATTTCGGGCTGACCGTTCCGATCATCGCGTCGGCGACGGCGACTTTCCTGTTCCGCCAGTTCTTCCTGACGATTCCCGATGAGCTGGCAGAAGCCGCGCGCATCGATGGCGCCGGGCCGCTGCGCTTTTTCTGGGACGTGGTGCTGCCGCTGTCGCGTACCAGCATCGCCGCGCTGTTCGTGATCCAGTTCATCTATGGCTGGAACCAGTACCTGTGGCCGCTGCTGATCACTACGCAGAAGTCGATGACGCCGGTGGTGGTGGGCGTCACGCAGATGATCTCGCGCTCGGGCGATGCCGCCACCGACTGGAACCTGGTGATGGCCACGGTGATGCTGGCCATGATCCCGCCGGCGGTGGTGGTGGTGCTGATGCAGAAGTGGTTCGTCAAGGGCCTGGTCGAAACCGAAAAATAAGCGGAACAACAAGCGTGGCGCGCCACCCGCGCGCGCGCAGGACAACAGCAATGGCAAAACTGTCGCTTCGCAACGTTCAGAAAACCTACGCCGGCGGTACCCAGGTGGTGCACGGCATCGACATGGAAATCGCCGACGGCGAGTTCATCGTCATCGTCGGCCCGTCGGGCTGCGGCAAGTCAACGCTGCTGCGCATGGTGGCGGGGCTGGAAACCGTCACCGGCGGCGAGATCCATATCGGCGACAAGGTCGTCAACAACCTGGAGCCGGCCGAGCGCGACATCGCCATGGTGTTCCAGAACTACGCGCTCTACCCGCACATGAGCGTGTACGACAACATGGCCTACGGCCTGAAGATCCGCGGCATGGCCAAGGCCGAGATCCGGCAGCGCGTGGAGCATGCCGCCGGCATCCTGGAGCTGTCGCCGCTGCTGGACCGCAAGCCGCGCCAGCTGTCGGGCGGACAGCGCCAGCGCGTGGCCATGGGCCGTGCCATCGTGCGCGAGCCGGCGGTGTTCCTGTTCGACGAGCCGCTGTCCAACCTCGACGCCAAGCTGCGCGTGCAGATGCGGCTGGAACTGAAGGAGCTGCATCGCCGCCTCGGCACCACCAGCCTGTACGTGACCCACGACCAGGTCGAGGCGATGACGCTGGCCGATCGCATGATGGTGCTCAACGCGGGCCGCGTGGAGCAGATCGGCACGCCGCTGCAAGTCTATTCAAAACCGGCCAGCACCTTCGTGGCTGGCTTTATCGGTTCGCCGCCGATGAACCTGATCCCGGTGGTGCGCAACGGCGCCGGCAATGGTGGCGCGCAGATGCGGGTGGTGGCGAAGGAGGGCGGCGACAGCGCCACGCTCGGCCACCTGCCGATGGGGCTGCACTTGCCCGAACAGGCGTTGCTTGGGCTGCGGCCGGAACATATCGAGCCGTGCGCCGCGCACGAGGCCATCGCCGAAGTCGATGTGCGCGTGGTGGAGGCGCTCGGCGCCGATTCGTTCGCCTACGGCTCGCTCGGTGGCCAGCCGGTGGTGGTGCGGCTGGAGAGCCATGCCAGGGTGAGCGCCGGCGACCGCTTGCCGGTGACCTCGTCGCCCGACCACTTGCATTTCTTCGCGCCGGACACCGGCAAGCGCATCGAGGCCTGACATGGCAGCCATTGCAGACACCCAGGCATGGCCGTACCCACGCCATATCGCGCACCGCGGCGCGGGCAAGCTGGCGCCCGAGAACACGCTCGCCGCCTTCCGCCACGGTGCCGGCTTCGGGTACCGGATGTTCGAGTTCGACGTCAAGCTGTCCGCCGACGGCAAGCCGGTGCTGATGCACGACGCGACGCTCGACCGCACCACCAGCGGCAAGGGCAGGGTCGATGCGCTGACGCTGGGCGAGCTGGCGCTGCTCGATGCCGGCAGCTGGCACAGCCCGGCCTGGGCCGGCGAGCCGGTGCCGACGCTGGCAGCCATCGCCCGCTATACGCAAGCCAACGGCTTCCTGGTCAATATCGAGATCAAGCCGGTGCCTGGCACCGAAGCGCGCACCGGGGCGGCGGTCGCGCTCGATGCCGCGGCGCTGTGGGCCGGCGCCGCGGCGGGGCCGCTGCTGTCGTCGTTCTCGGAAGAGGCGCTGGCCGCGGCAGCACGCGTGGCGCCCGACCTGCCGCGGGCGCTCCTGCTCGACAAGCTGCCGGGGGACTGGCTCGAGCGGCTGCGCCGGCTCGGATGCGTGGCACTCGATGCGAATTACCGCGAGCTGGACGAGGGCGTCATTGCGGCCGCGCATGCGGCCGGGTACCGCGTCCTCAGCTATACCGTGAACGACCCCGCAAAGGCCGCGCAATTGCTGGACTGGGGGCTGGATGGGCTGATCACCGACGCCGTGGACAAGATAGCGCCGGGCTCTTGATTGTTGTGTGGCTGTTGCTAAAACATCCACGGCGATGCGAATTGTCGTGCGAACAGGTTTCGCATCGCGAAAAGTACACATTGCTTAAAAGCAAACGTGCTATGCTTACCGCCGTGAAGACTTAGGTCCTTCCCCGCACAACTTGCCCTTTCGGGCCTTGTGAGGAAGTCGGCACATGCGGCACCCCAGTGGTGCCGTTTGCGTAGGCGCCTCAGTTGGGCTCCCAAGAGTTGTTTGCAATCCGCTAACCGGTCAAGCCGTGTCGCGGAAGGTTGAATAACCCGCTGAACTCCGGCATTCCCGGAGAATAGTGAGCGTCCCATGATGCAGCAGTACCAGAGCAATTCGTACCTCTTCGGCGGTAACGCCCCGTATGTCGAAGAACTGTACGAAGCCTACCTCCAGAATCCCGCCTCGGTTCCCGACAACTGGCGTTCGTACTTCGACGCCATGCAGAACGTTCCCGCCGTTGACGGCTCGAACGGCCGGGATGTCGCCCACGCTCCCATCGTTGCCTCGTTCGCCGAGCGCGCCAAGCAAGGCCCCATCAGGACCATCGTTGCCTCGGCCGATTCCGACATGGGCCGCAAGCGCGTCGCTGCCACCCAGCTGATCGCCGCCTACCGCAACATTGGCTCGCACTGGGCCGACCTGGACCCGCTCAAGCGCCAGGAGCGCCCGCCCCTGCCGGATCTGGACCCCGCGTTCTACGGTTTTTCCGAAGCTGACCTCGACATCGTCTTCAATGCCAGCAATACGTACTTTGGCAAGGAGTCGATGAGCCTGCGCGAGCTGCTGAACAACCTGCGCGAAACCTACTGCGGCACCATTGGCGCCGAATTCATGTATGTGAGCGACCAGGCGCAGAAGCGCTGGTGGCAGGAGCGCCTGGAAACCACGCGCTCCAAGCCGGTCTTCACGCTGGAGAAGAAGAAGCACATCCTCGACCGCCTGACCGCGGCCGAAGGCCTGGAGCGCTTCCTCCACACCAAGTACGTCGGCCAGAAGCGCTTCTCGCTGGAAGGAGGCGAGAGCTTTATCGCCGCGATGGACGAACTGATCCAGCACGCCGGCACCAAGGGTGTGCAGGAAATCGTGATCGGCATGGCCCACCGCGGCCGCCTGAACGTGCTGGTCAACACCCTGGGCAAGATGCCCGCCGACCTGTTCGCCGAATTCGAAGGCAAGCACGTCGACGACCTGCCGGCCGGTGACGTCAAGTACCACAAGGGCTTCTCGAGCGATGTCTCGACCGAGGGCGGCCCGGTCCACCTGTCGCTGGCGTTCAACCCGTCGCACCTGGAAATCGTCAACCCGGTGGTCGAAGGCTCGGCCAAGGCCCGCCAGGAACGCCGCGGCGAAGTCGGCCACAAGGAAGTGCTGCCGGTGCAGGTGCATGGCGACGCCGCCTTTGCCGGCCAGGGCGTGGTCATGGAGACGCTGAACCTCGCGCAGACCCGCGGCTACGGCACGGGCGGCACGATGCACATCGTCATCAACAACCAGATCGGCTTCACCACCTCCGACCCGCGCGACGCCCGCTCGACGCTGTACTGCACGGACGTGGTCAAGATGATCGAGGCCCCGGTGCTGCACGTGAACGGCGACGATCCCGAAGCCGTGGTGTACGCCATGCAGCTGGCCGTTGATTTCCGCATGGAATTCAACAAGGACGTCGTGGTCGACATCATCTGCTTCCGCAAGCTGGGCCACAACGAGCAGGACACCCCGGCGGTCACGCAGCCGCTGATGTACAAGAAGATCAGCCAGCACCCGGGCACGCGCAAGGTGTACGCCGAAAAGCTGGCCGCGCAGAAGCTGGTCCCGGCCGAGTTCGGCGACGAGAAGGTCAAGGAATACCGCGCCGCGATGGACGCCGGCAAGCACACCGCCGACCCGGTCCTGTCGAACTTCAAGAACAAGTTCGCCGTGGACTGGATGCCGTTCCTGAACCGCAAGTGGACCGATGCCGCCGACACCGCGGTGCCGGTGACCGAACTGAAGCGCCTGGCTGAACGCATCACCACCACGCCTGAAACGCTGAAGCTGCACCCGCTGGTCGAGAAGGTTGTCAAGGACCGCGCCAACATGGGCCGTGGCGACCAGCCGCTGGACTGGGGCATGGGCGAGCACCTGGCCTTCGCCTCGCTGGTGTCGTCGGGCTACCCCGTGCGCATCACCGGCCAGGACGCCGGCCGCGGCACCTTCACCCACCGCCACGCCGTGCTGCACGACCAGGCGCGCGAGCGCTGGGATGCCGGCTCGTATGTGCCGCTGCAGAACGTGTCGGAAAACCAGGCACCGTTCACGGTGATCGACTCGGTGCTGTCCGAGGAAGCCGTGCTCGGCTTCGAATACGGCTACTCGGCCGCCGAACCGAACGCGCTGGTGATCTGGGAAGCCCAGTTCGGCGACTTCGTCAACGGCGCCCAGGTGGTGATCGACCAGTTCATCTCGTCGGGTGAAGTCAAGTGGGGCCGCGCCTCCGGCCTGACCCTGATGCTGCCGCACGGCTACGAAGGCCAGGGTCCGGAGCACAGCTCGGCCCGTATCGAGCGTTTCCTGCAGCTCTGCGCGGACCACAACATGCAGGTCTGCCAGCCGACCACGCCGGCCCAGATCTTCCACCTGCTGCGCCGCCAGATGATCCGCCTGTTCCGCAAGCCGCTGGTGATCATGACGCCGAAGTCGCTGCTGCGTAACAAGGACGCCGTGTCGCCGCTGTCGGACCTGGCCAAGGGCCACTTCGAGACCGTGATCGGCGAGCAGGAAGAACTGAACGCCGGCAAGGTGAAGCGCGTCATCATGTGCTCGGGCAAGGTCTACTACGACCTGGTCAATACGCGCAAGGAACGCGAGGCCAACGACACCGCGGTCATCCGCCTGGAGCAGCTGTACCCGTTCCCGCACAAGGCCATCGCAGCGGAGCTGAAGAAGTATCCGAACGCCACCGAGATCGTGTGGTGCCAGGACGAGCCGCAGAACCAGGGCGCCTGGTTCTTCGTGCAGCACTACATCATGGAAAACATGACGGATGGCCAGAAGCTCGGTTATGCCGGTCGTCCCGCCTCGGCTTCGCCGGCGGTGGGCTACTACGCAAAGCACAACGAGCAACAGAAGGCGCTGCTGGAGGCTGCCTTCGCCAAGCTCAAGGGCTTTGTTCTGACCAAGTAATCAGTGGCAGCCACGGCGACGCGCGCAGGTGCGCCGTGGCTTGCCAATATAAAGACAACACGCATAACACGAGGAATTCACAACCATGGCTATTGTTGACGTCAAGGTTCCGCAGCTGTCCGAATCGGTCGCCGAAGCGACCATGCTCAACTGGAAGAAGAAGCCGGGCGAAGCCGTTGCCCAGGACGAGATCCTGATCGAGATCGAAACCGACAAGGTGGTGCTGGAAGTGCCGGCCCCGTCGGCTGGCGTGCTGTCGATCATCGTCAAGAACGACGGCGACACCGTCGTCGCCGATGAAATCATCGCCAAGATCGACACCGAAGCCACCGCTGGCGCCGCTGCCCCCGCAGCCGCTGCCCCGGCTCCGGCTGCTGCCGCTCCGGCACCGGCCGCTGCCGCCGCTCCGGCCGCCGCCGGCGCCGTGGCGATGCCGTCGGCTGCCAAGCTGATGGCTGAAGCCGGCCTGTCGGCTGGCCAGGTTGCCGGCACCGGCAAGGACGGCCGCATCACCAAGGGCGACGCGATTGCCGCCGCCGCTGCTCCGGCCGCCAAGGCCGCCCCGGCCCCGGCCGCGGCCAAGCCGGCGCTGCAGCAGGTTTCCGCACCGGTCGACTTCGCCGCGCTGGGTGACCGTCCGGAAGAGCGCGTGCCGATGAGCCGCCTGCGCGCCCGTATCGCCGAGCGCCTGCTGCAATCGCAACAGACCAACGCCATCCTCACCACCTTCAATGAAGTCAACATGAAGCCGGTGATGGACCTGCGCAACAAGTACAAGGACCGCTTCGAGAAGGAACACGGCGTGAAGCTGGGCTTCATGTCGTTCTTCGTCAAGGCCGCGGTCCACGCACTGAAGAAGTTCCCGCTGATCAACGCCTCGATCGACGGCAACGACATCGTCTACCACGGCTACTTCGACATCGGTATCGCGGTAGGCTCGCCGCGCGGCCTGGTGGTGCCCATCCTGCGCAATGCCGACCAGATGAGCCTGGCCGACATCGAGAAGAAGATCGCCGAGTTCGGCGTCAAGGCCCGTGACGGCAAGCTGTCGCTGGACGAGCTGAGCGGCGGTACCTTCTCGATCTCCAACGGTGGCGTGTTCGGCTCGATGCTGTCGACCCCGATCATCAACCCGCCGCAATCGGCCATCCTGGGCGTGCACGCCACCAAGGATCGCCCGGTGGTGGAAGACGGCCAGATCGTGATCCGCCCGATGAACTACCTGGCCATGTCCTACGACCACCGCATCATCGACGGCCGTGAAGCCGTGCTGGGCCTGGTCGCCATGAAGGACGCGCTGGAAGATCCGGCCCGCCTGCTGCTGGACCTGTAATCGACGGTCCCCCGCGCGCGTTGGTTGGTGCCGACGCGCGCGGCGCGCATCTCCAGATTTGATCGCGCGCCGGCACACGCTGCCGGTGCCACAAAGGAATTCCCATGAGCAAACAATTCGACGTGCTGGTGATCGGCGCCGGCCCGGGCGGCTATATCGCCGCGATCCGCGCCGGCCAGCTCGGCCTGAACGTGGCCTGCTGCGAAGGCAACGCCTACGACGATCCCAAGAACGAACCGCGCCTGGGCGGCACCTGCCTGAACGTGGGCTGCATCCCGTCCAAGGCACTGCTGGCTTCCTCGGAAGAGTTCGAGAACGCCCAGCACCACCTGGCCGACCACGGTATCACCGTGGGCGACGTCAAGGTCGACGTGTCCAAGATGCTCAAGCGCAAGGACGATATCGTCGGCAAGATGACCAAGGGCATCGAGTTCCTGTTCCGCAAGAACAAGGTGACGCTGCTCAAGGGCTACGGCAAGTTCGTCGGCAAGACCGCCGAGGGCTTCCAGGTCGAGATCGCCGGTGAAGTCGTGACCGCCAAGCAGGTCATCATCGCCACCGGTTCGAAGGCTCGCCACCTGCCGGGCGTCGCCGTCGACAACGACCTGGTCAGCGATAACGAGGGCGCGCTCAAGTTCCCCGCAGTGCCGAAGAAGCTGGGCGTGATCGGCGCCGGCGTGATCGGCCTGGAACTGGGCTCGGTGTGGCGCCGCCTGGGTGCCGACGTGACCGTGCTGGAAGCGCTGCCTGCTTTCCTGGGCGCCGCCGACGAAGGCGTGGCCAAGGAAGCCCAGAAGCAGCTGACCAAGCAGGGCCTGAAGTTCAGCCTCGGCGTGAACGTGAACGAAGTGACGACCGGCAAGAACGGCGTTACCGTCAAGTACACGGACAAGGACGGCGCCGCCCAGACCCTGGAAGTCGATCGCCTGATCGTGTCGGTCGGCCGCGTGCCCAACACCGACAACCTGGGCCTGGATGCTGTCGGCCTGGCCGTCGACCAGCGCGGTTTCATCGAGGTGGACGACCATTGCGCCACCAAGGTGCCGGGCCTGTGGGCCATCGGCGACGTGGTGCGCGGCCCGATGCTGGCGCACAAGGCCGAGGACGAAGGCGTGGCCGTGGCCGAGCGCATCGCCGGCCAGAAGCCGCACATCGACTACAACTGCGTGCCGTGGGTGATCTACACCTTCCCGGAAATCGCATGGGTCGGCAAGACCGAAGCCCAGCTCAAGGCCGAAGGCCGCGAGTTCAAGGCTGGCCAGTTCCCGTTCATGGCCAACGGCCGTGCGCTGGGCATGGGCCATCCGGACGGCTTCGTCAAGATGCTGGCCGATGCCAAGACCGACGAGATCCTGGGCGTGCATATCGTTGCCGCCAACGCGTCCGACCTAATCGCGGAAGCCGTGGTGGCGATGGAGTTCAAGGCCGCCAGCGAAGATATCGGGCGCGTCTGCCACCCGCACCCGTCGATGTCGGAAGTCATGCGCGAAGCCGCGCTGGCTGTCGACAAGCGTCAGCTCAATATGTAAGGCGCATGCCTCGCATTGTTTGAGTACCGGCGCGCCGCACCAGCGGCGCGCCGTTTTCACTTGCGGCGCGCGCCGCGTGAGCCCCCAAGCATGAACGTCACTGAGTACTACGAGAAGGAACTGAAGGAGCGCGGCTACACGTCCGACGAGGCGCAATTGCGTGCCGTGGCGCGGCTGCAGCAGTGCTACGACGAATGGGTGGCCTACAAGAGCCGCCGCAACAACGCACTGAAGAAGCTGCTGGTCCGGCCCGACGTGCCCAAGGGCGTCTACATGTGGGGCGGAGTGGGGCGCGGCAAGTCCTTCCTGATGGACAGCTTCTATACCTGCGTGCCGGTGGTGCGCAAGACGCGGCTGCACTTCCATGAATTCATGCGCGAGGTCCACCGCCAGCTGGAAGAGCTGCGCGGCCGCCCCGATCCGCTGGACGAGCTCGCCAGGCGCATTGCGCGCCGGTTCCGGCTGATCTGCTTCGACGAGTTCCACGTCAGCGACGTCGCCGACGCGATGATCCTGCATCGCCTGCTGCAGCAGTTGTTCGACAACGGTGTGCAGTTCGTGATGACTTCGAATTACCGGCCCGACCTGCTTTACACCGACGGCCTGCACCGCGACCGCGTGCTGCCCGCCATCGCGCTGATCCAGCAGAAGATGGACGTGCTCAACGTCGATGCCGGCATCGATTACCGCAAGCGCGCGCTGGAACAGGTGCAGGCTTACCACACGCCGCTCGACGCCAGGGCGAACTCGGCGCTGCGCGATGCCTTCACGTCGATTGCCGGCGTGGCCGACGAATCGCCGCTGCTGCATATCGAGCACCGCGAACTGCGCGCGCTGCGCAAGGCCAATGGCGTGGTGTGGTTCGACTTCGCCACGCTGTGCGGCGGGCCGCGCTCGCAGAACGACTACCTGGAACTGGCTTCGCAATTCCATACCGTGATCCTGTCCGACGTGCCGCGCA
The DNA here is from genome assembly GCF_017815025.1 of Cupriavidus phytohabitans. Classification (NCBI taxonomy): domain Bacteria; kingdom Pseudomonadati; phylum Pseudomonadota; class Betaproteobacteria; order Burkholderiales; family Burkholderiaceae; genus Cupriavidus; species Cupriavidus phytohabitans. Next base: position 75,830 of record NZ_JAGIQB010000009.1, on the reverse strand, counting down.
TGACGCCGCGCATGTCGTCGGAAGCACGGCGCTTTACCTGGCTGATCGACGTCTTCTACGACCACAAGGTCAAGTTGCTGATGTCGGCAGAAGTGCCGGCGGACGAACTTTACACAGAAGGCCAGATGGCCAACGAGTTCCACCGGACCGTGTCTCGCATCATCGAGATGCAGTCGCGCGAGTACCTGGAATCCGAGCGCCGCACCATGGATACGTCGCTCACCTGAGGGTTGCCGAGTGTTGTATTTTGGCCCGGCGCGACGATAGCCGGGCCGCATTGACCTAAATCAAGGTCGATGCCGGGACCGCCCTATACCCTGCAGGGGGTAGAAAAAGGTCCCCATGTCGTCCCCAGCCACCATCCCTTCCGCCAGCGTGCTGGCCTTGCATGCAGCGTCCGCGGCGCCTGCCGTCAACGCTGGCGCAGCCACTGCCGGGGCGCAACTCGCATGCTTCCACTGCGGCCTGCCGGTCGCGCAGGCCGAACCACTTGCAGCCGAACTGGACGGCGCACGCAGGGTCTTCTGCTGCGGCGGCTGCCAGGCGCTGGCGCAGACGCTCCATGCGGCTGGCTTTGCCCATCTCTATGGGGATGAAGCCCGCTTTGCCCGCCCGATCGACGATGCGGCGCGGCGCGAAGCCGAACCAATCTGGGCCGCCTACGACACCCCTGAATTACGCACCCAGTTCGTGCGTCCGCTCGACAATGGCCGCGCCGAGATCACGCTGGCGCCGGAGAACATCCGTTGCGCCGCGTGCGCCTGGCTGATCGAGCAGCACCTGACGCGCCAGCCCGGCGTGGAGTCCGCGGTTGCCAATGTCGCCACTCGGCGCGTGGTGGTGCGCTGGCGCGAGGGCACGCAGTCCGTGGCCGGATTGCTGGCCGCGCTCGCCGGCATTGGCTACATGGCGTGGCCGTTCGAGGTCTCGCGCTCCGACCAGCAGGACCGCCGCGCGCGCCGCGGCCTGCTGATGCGGATGGCCGTGGCCATGCTCGGCATGATGCAGGTGATGATGTATGCATGGCCGATCTATACCCACGAGGCCACCATCGACCCCGGCCAGCTGCAGCTGATGCGCTGGGCCAGCTTTGCGCTGACGTTGCCGGTGGTCTTCTATTCCGCATCGCCGATCTTTGCCGGCGCCTGGCGCAGCCTGCGTCAGCGCCATCTGGGCATGGACGTGCCGGTTGCCATCGGCGTCGGCGCGGGGTTTATCGCCAGCGCGCTGGCCACTGTGCGCGGCATCGGGGAGGTCTATTTCGATTCGGTGACGATGTTTGTTGCCTTCCTGCTGCTGGCGCGCTACCTGGAACTGCGCGTGCGCCAGGCATCGCGCAGCGGCGCCGAGATGCTGGCGCGCCAGCTGCCCGCCACCTGCGAGCGGCTTGCCGGAATAGGGGCCACGGGTGAACGCATCCCGGTGGCACGTTTGCGCCAGGGCGACCTGATCCGCGTGAAGGCGGGCGAGATCGTACCCGCCGACGGCACCGTCGTCGCCGGCGCCAGCGAACTGGATGAGTCCATGCTGACGGGCGAAAGCCGGCCGGTGCGCCGCAGTGCCGGTGAAACGGTGCTCGCCGGCTGCTTCAACACCGCCAGCCCGCTGGAGCTGCGTGTGTCGTGCGTGGGCGCCGGCACGCGCCTGGCTGAGATCGTGGCGGTGCTCGACCGCGCGCTGGCGGAAAAGCCCCGCCTGGCCACGCTGGCCGACCGTGTCGCCGGCTGGTTCGTGGCGACGCTACTGGTGCTTGCGGCGCTGACCGGGCTGGTGTGGGGGCTGTGGATCGATCCATCACGCGCTCTGCTGGTGACGATCGCGGTGCTGGTGGTCAGCTGCCCCTGCGCGCTGTCGCTGGCCACGCCCGCCGCGCTGGCCGCCGCGGGCGCCGCATTGTCGCGGCGCGGCGTGCTGCTGACGCGCGGCCATGCGCTGGAGACGCTGGCGCGCGTGACCGATGTGGTGCTGGACAAGACCGGCACGCTGACCGAAGGACGCTTTGCCGTGGCCGCGGTGCAGCCGCTGGCCGATCTTGGCGAGGCGCAATGCCTTGCACTAGCCGCGGCGATGGAGCGCGGCGGCGAGCACCCCATCGCGCGCGCGCTGCTCGCGGCAGTGCCTGATGGTGGTGGCCATGCCAGCACGGTCACCGGCATCCGCAACGTGCCCGGACAGGGCCTGGAAGCCACGGTCGACGGGCGCCGCCTGCGGCTCGGTCAGCTAGATTTTGTACGTGGCCTCGTTACCGGTGGCACTCCCATGCCAGGGCCGGCGGTAGCGGACCCGGCCCATCCCGGCGCCACGGTCGTGTGGCTGGCGGCGCAGGGCGGCGTGCTCGCCAGCTTCGTGCTGGCCGATGTCGAGCGCGCGCAGACGTCGGCGCTGCTGGCGCGGCTCGGTGAGCTGGGCGTGAGCTGCCACCTCGTCTCGGGCGATAACTCCGCGGCCGTGCACTGGTGGGCAAAGCGCTTCGGCATCGGCCATGTCGCCGGCGCAGTGACGCCCGAGGGCAAGCGCGACTACGTCGCGCGGCTGCAGCACGGCGGGGCGGTGGTGCTGGCCGTGGGCGACGGCATCAACGACGCGCCGGTGCTGGCGCAGGCGCAAGTTTCGATCGCGATCGGCAGCGGCGCGCCGCTGGCGCAGGCCGGCGCCGACGCCGTGCTCACGCACGGCGGCATCGACGAGATTGCGACAGCGCTGGCGGTGTCGCGCAAGGCGCGGCGCGTGGTGAGGCAGAACCTGGGCTGGTCATTCTTCTACAACATGGTGGCGATCCCGCTTGCGGCGACCGGGCTGGTGACGGCATGGATGGCCGGTATCGGCATGTCGCTGTCGTCGCTGCTGGTGGTGGCCAACGCCTGGCGCTTGCTGCGCGCCGGCCGCAAGAGAGTCTAGGAGCCGCATGGAAACGCTTTACCTGCTCGTGCCGATGAGCCTGGTGCTGGTCGTCGTGATTGCCGCCGCGTTGTGGTGGGCATTGCATGCGGGCCAGTACGATGACCTCGACCGGCCCGGGGAATCGATCCTGCTGGACAACGACAAGCCCTGATGCGCCCAGGTCTTGGCATGCCGTCGGCCTCGGACCGGGGCCTCGCCGCGAGGTTCATTACCCGTCCTCGGCGACTTGATAAAGATCAACACACCGGTGGCGGGGTTTTTCTAAAGTCACAACGTCAGTAGGTTTTTTCTTTTCTCTAAGCTTTGGGGGTCTGAATGGATGTCACTGCCGCGTCTTCACGCGTCGACACCTTCAATTACAGCGTCGTAAGACAGTTCGCTGTCATGACGGTAGTCTGGGGGATCGTCGGCATGGCCGTCGGCGTGCTGCTGGCAGCACAGCTGATCTGGCCTGAACTCAACTTCAACACGCCCTGGCTGTCGTTCGGCCGCCTGCGGCCGCTGCATACCAATGCGGTGATCTTTGCGTTTGGCGGCAGCGCGCTTTTCGCGACTTCGTACTACGTGGTCCAGCGCACCTGCCAGGCCCGCCTGTTCTGCGGCCCGCTCGCGGCGTTCACGTTCTGGGGCTGGCAACTGGTCATCGTTGCCGCGGCAATCACGCTGCCGCTGGGCATCACCTCCTCGAAGGAATACGCCGAGCTGGAATGGCCGATCGACCTGCTGATCACGGCGGTCTGGGTGGCTTATGCGATCGTGTTCTTCGGCACCATCGTCAAGCGCAAGACGCGGCATATCTACGTCGCCAACTGGTTCTTCGGTGCCTACATCCTGACCATCGCGCTGCTGCACATCGTCAACAACATCGAGATGCCGGTGTCGCTGTGGAAGTCCTACTCGGCCTATGCCGGCGTGCAGGACGCGATGATTCAGTGGTGGTATGGCCATAACGCGGTTGGCTTCTTCCTGACCACCAGCTTCCTCGGGATGATGTACTACTTCATTCCCAAGCAGGCCGAGCGCCCGATCTTTTCCTACCGCCTGTCCATCGTCCATTTCTGGGCGTTGAACTTCACCTACATGTGGGCCGGCCCGCACCACCTGCAGTACACAGCGCTGCCGGACTGGGCGCAGTCGCTGGGCATGGTGTTCTCGCTGATCCTGCTGGCGCCTTCCTGGGGCGGCATGATCAACGGCATCATGACCCTGTCGGGCGCCTGGCACAAGCTGCGCACCGACCCGATCCTGAAGTTCCTGGTAGTGGCGCTGTCGTTCTACGGTATGTCCACGTTCGAAGGCTCGATGATGTCGATCAAGACCGTCAACGCGCTGTCGCACTACACGGACTGGACCATCGGCCACGTACACTCCGGCGCTCTGGGCTGGGTCGCAATGATCTCGATCGGGTCGCTGTACTACCTGATCCCGCGGCTGTTCGGCGAAAAACAGATGTACAGCGTGCGCCTGATCGAATGGCATTTCTGGATCGCGACCATCGGCGTGGTGCTGTATATCGCCTCGATGTGGATTGCCGGCGTGATGGAAGGTCTGATGTGGCGCGCCACGCAACCTGATGGCACGCTGACCTATGCCTTCGTCGAAGCGGTCAAGGCCAAGTACCCGTTCTACCTGATCCGTCTGCTGGGTGGCATCTGCTTCCTGTCCGGCATGCTGCTGATGGCCTACAACGTCGCCAAGACCATCGTCGGCAAGCGTGCCGTGGATGCGCCGATCCCGGCCAGCATCCCCGCCTCCGCACACTGATCATTCCAGGATAGAAAGATGTCGGAAAAACAAAGATTCTTTTCCCACGAAACGCTGGAGAAGAACATCGGCTGGCTGATCATCTGCACGATCCTCGTGGTCAGCATCGCGGGTCTGGTGCAGATCGTGCCGCTGTTCTTCCAGCACTCCACGACCAAGCCGGATCCGGGCATCACGCCGTATTCGCCGCTGCGGCTGATGGGCCGGGATGTCTACATCCGCGAAGGCTGCGTCGGCTGCCACTCGCAGCAGGTGCGTACGCTGCAGGCCGAAACCGAGCGTTACGGCCACTTCTCGACCGCGGGCGAGTCCGTCTACGACCACCCGTTCCTGTGGGGCTCGAAGCGTACCGGTCCCGACCTGGCACGCGTTGGCGGACGTTACTCGGACGACTGGCAGCGCATCCACCTGCGCAATCCGCGCGATGTGGTGCCCGAGTCGGTCATGCCTTCCTACCCATGGCTGGAGAAGGCAACGCTGCCGACCGACGATATCCAGGCCCGCATGCGGGCGCTGGTGAAGCTGGGCGTGCCGTACACCGAGGCCGATATCGCCAAGGCGCCGGAGGAGCTCAAGGGCAAGACCGAGGAAGACGCGCTGGTGGCCTACCTGCAGGGCCTGGGCACCAATCGCCGCAATGTCCGCGTGGATACCGCTGCAGCGGCTACGCCGGCGGCGCCCGCAGCGGAAGCGGCTGCACCGGCGAAGGAGTAAGCCATGGCCATGATCACCGCCATTGCGACCGTCGTGTCGATGGTCGTCTTCCTTGGCATCTGCTGGTGGGCCTGGTCGGCCGGCCGGCAGGCCGCCAACCGTGAATCCGCCATGCTGCCGTTCGCGCTGCCTGACGAAACCACGACAACATCGAGCCGGAACACCTAGCCATGAGCGATTTCTTTTCCGATTTCTGGGGTTACTACATTGCCGCGATCGCGCTCGTCGGCATCGTCTGGTGCGTATGGCTGCTGTTCTCGCAACGCAAGATCACCAAGACCGCCAGCGCGGGCGACGACACCGGCCATGTCTGGGACGACGACCTGCGCGAACTGAACAATCCGCTGCCACGCTGGTGGATGTGGATGTTCCTGCTGGCCTGCATCTTCGGCCTGGTCTACCTGGTGTTGTATCCGGGCCTGGGCAAGTACGCAGGCGTGCTGAAGTTCTCCACGCAGGGCGAACTTGCGGCGCATCGTGCCGCGCAGGAGAAGATGCAGAATGAGATCTATGCCAAGTACCTGAAGATGGATGTCAAGCAGGTGGCCGGGGATCCGCAGGCCCGCGAAATTGGCCAGCGGCTGTTCCTGAACTACTGCGCGCAATGCCATGGTTCTGACGCACGCGGCAGCCGCGGCTTCCCCAACCTGACCGACGGCGACTGGCTGTATGGCGGCGAACCCGAAACCATCCGGCAGACCATTACCAAGGGCCGCAATGGCGTGATGCCGCCGTTTGCATCCACCGTTGACGGCAAGCTGGCAGGCGATGTGGCGCAGTATGTCCGTTCGCTGTCGGGATTGTCTTCGGATCCCATCCGCGCCTCGCGTGGCGAAAGCACCTTCAAGTCGACCTGCGCGGCTTGCCACGGTGCCGGCGGCAAGGGCAACCAGGCACTGGGCGCTCCGAACCTCTCCGATAACGTGTGGCTGTATGGCAGTTCGGAAGGCAGCATTGTCGACGCCATCCTGAAGGGGCATAACAACCATATGCCGGCACATGAAGAGATCCTGACGCCAGAGCGGATCCGCATGCTGACGGCCTATGTCTGGGGTCTGTCCAATACCGGCGGGGGTGCCGGCCAATGACAGGCGACTCATCTGAGCGGGCGCGGGCCGCCCGCGGGAGAAACCATCCATGAACGCACCCGGGACCGAAGAAGTGGCCCGGGCGGCCGACCGCCAGCGGCCGGCCGCTGCGCCTGCCGAGACCTCGGATGAAACGCTGTACGAGGTCCGGCGCAAGATCTATCCGCGCTCGGTCACGGGCGCTTTTTCCAGCTGGCGCGTCTGGCTGGTCCTCTTCACGCAGCTGATTTACTACGGCACGCCCTGGCTACAGTGGAACGGACGCCAGGCCGTGCTGTTCGACCTTGGCGAGCGCAAGTTCTATATCTTCGGGCTGGTGCTGTGGCCGCAGGACGTCATCTATCTCGCCGTCCTGCTGGTCATCTCGGCGTTGGCGCTGTTCCTGTTCACGGCGATCGCCGGGCGGCTGTTCTGCGGCTATGCCTGTCCTCAGACGGTCTACACCGAGATCTTCATGTGGATCGAGCGGCGGATCGAAGGGGACCGCATCGCGCGCATCCGGCTGGACGGCGATCCCTGGAGCCTGCGCAAGCTGCGCATCAAGGCCACGAAGCATTTCCTGTGGATACTGATCGCGTTGTGGACAGGCTTCACCTTCATCGGCTACTTCGCGCCGATCCGTGAGCTGGGCGGCGAGCTGGCGAGCCTGTCGCTGGGCCCGTGGCAGACCTTCTGGATGCTGTTCTATGCGTTTGCCACCTGGGGCAACGCGGGTTTCATGCGTGAGCAGGTATGCAAATACATGTGCCCGTATGCGCGTTTCCAGAGCGTGATGGTCGACCGCGACACTTACGTCGTGACCTACGACATCGGCCGGGGCGAGCCGCGCGGCAGCCGTTCGCGCAAGACCGACCATCACCAGGCGGGCCTGGGCGATTGCGTCAACTGCAGCATCTGCGTGCAGGTATGCCCGACCGGCATCGACATCCGCGATGGCCTGCAGTATGAATGCATAGGCTGCGGCGCGTGCATCGACGCCTGCAACCAGGTGATGGACAAGATGTCCTATCCGCGCGGCCTGATCCGGTACACGTCGGAGAATGCCATGCGCAAGGCGCTGTCGGCGGCTGCGTCGCGCAAGCGCTTGCTGCGTCCGCGTGTCATCATCTATTCCGTGATCTGGGTCGCGCTGCTTGCCGGCTTCGTGGCTTCGATCGCGCTGCGCACGCCGCTGAAGGTGGACATCATCCGCGACCGTGGCGCACTGGGCCGGGAGGTCGAAGGCCGCTGGATCGAGAACGTCTATCGCCTGCAACTGATCAACACGACCGAAGGGCCGATGCACATCAGTGTGCGAGCCGACAGTGACGAGCTGAAGAACCTGACGGTCGAATACGACAAGCAGGCCGAATCGCTGGCGCCGACGTCGAACCGGCTGTTGCCGATCCGCATACGCGTGCCGATCGATGACGCGGCGCAAGGCACGCACAAGATCAGCGTGACGGTGACCAGTGAAGGAACTGAGCGGGGCAACGCCGAAATCCGGCAAAGCACCAGCTTTATCGTGCCGCGCGGACTGTGACGGCAGGCGCTAGGTGCAGAATTCAAGGGGGCATGATGAATCAGCAAGGCAATCCGTGGTGGAAGGAGCCGTGGCCGTGGCTGTTGATGAGCGGCCCGCTGGTCGCGATGGTGGCGTGCGGCGTCACTATCTGGCTGGCGTCGTCGCACCCTGACGTGCCGGTGCAAGGTGCAACGCGCCATGGACTGGTGGTCGAGAAGGCCGAGGCGGCTCGGCCTCAGTCGAGCGCAGCGAGGCAGCCATGAGGTTGCGCTGGCTGATGTGGGTCTTGTGGCCGGGGTTCCTGATGGCGGGCTTCGCCACCGCGACTGTGTTCTCCGTCGTGGATCCTGGTGACCTGAAGTTCTTCGGGCATCCGATTGAGGCGTCGCGCGAATCGATCTATACGATGAGCTTCCTGCTGGCGTGGATCTTCTGCGCGCTGTCCAGCGGGTTGACGCTGTACACGATGCCGACCCGGCTGAGCGATACCGACGAGTTGGAGTGATGGTCGATGCTTGCGCCGCCGCGCGCGGCGCAAGCGCAACGCGGCGAAGCGGAGGGAAGGGTCAGCAGCTGCGGCTGTAGAGCTGCTTGATGCCGGCGAGATCCACCAGCTTGACGTGGCGCTGGCGAATCTGGATCAGGCCGGCTTCGGCGAAACGCGAGAACAGGCGGCTGACGGTTTCGAGTTTCAGGCCCAGGTAGCTGCCGATCTCCTCGCGGCTCATGCGCATCACGAATTCGGTCGACGAGTAGCCGCGCTCAGACAGGCGCTCCGACAGGTTGATCAGGAACGCGGCCAGGCGTTCTTCGGCGCGCATCGAGCCGAGGGTCACCAGCATCAGCTGGTCATGCGTGATTTCCTTGCCCATCAGCCGCAGGAACTGATGCTGCAGCGAAGGTAGGTCTGCAGACAGCGTCTGCAGGTCGCCAAGGCGGACTACGCAGACTTCGGTATCTTCCAGCGCGGTCGCGTCCGAAGCATGCTGCATCTCGCCGAGGCCGTCGAGGCCGACGATTTCGCCAGGCAGGTGGAAGCCGGTAATCTGTGAACGGCCGTCTTCGGTCGTGACATGCGTTTTCAGCGTGCCGAAGCGAATGGCATAAACCGCGGTGAGGGGGTCGCCCATGCGATACAAGGTCTCACCCTTATGGACCCGGATGCGTTCCTGCACCAGCTTGTCCATCTTGGTGAGGTCCTGCTGGGACATGCCAACCGGAAGGCACAGTTGCCCCATCGCGCATGTAGAGCAACGGGGCGACATCTCGGTGATTGGAATGGAGGTGAGCAATTGGAACCTGCAAGAGTGGATGCGGGGGCGCGATACGACATTTTACCGTGCGATGTGATGAGGCAGGGAGTCAGATTTGCCATTGGGTGTGCTAATTAGCGTTTTTATGCTGGCATTGCTGGGCGGCGTGCATTGCGCGGCAATGTGTGGCGGCATCGCGCTGGCCGTCGAGCAGCCGCGTGGCGGCGCCGTGACCATGACCTTCGTGCGCAGCCGCGCTGCCTGGGCCGGCGAGTTGCTGGCAATGCACCTGGGCAGGATTTCGACCTATATGCTGCTCGGCGCGCTGCTGGGCGCGGTCGGCGCTGGCGCGTGGAGGCAGGATTACCTGCCGGTGCAGCGCTGGCTGTTCGGCGCCGGCAGTGCCATGCTGTTGTGGTCGGGCTGGCGCTTGCTGCGCGGCAATGCCTTTACCGTGGCCTGGCTGGAGCGGCTGGCGATGCGGGCGGGCAGCGGCGTGGCGCGGGTGCTCGGCCGGCTGGGGGGCGGCATGCCCAGGTTCGTGCGTGCGCATGGGGGGCTGGCCAGGCGCTACGGTGTTGGCCTGGCCTGGGGGCTGGTTCCGTGCGGCATGGTCTATGGGGCGCTGACGCTGGCGCTGCTGGCCGGCAATGCCGGTTCCGGTGCGCTCGTGATGGGCGTGTTTGGCGTGGGCACGCTGCCCAACCTGCTGGTGTTGTCGGGGTTGTCCGGCTACCTGCGCAGCCTGTCCCGGCGGCGCGGGGTCCGCGTGGGCGCGGGCGTGGCGGTCATGGCGTTCGGGGCCCTTGGCCTGGCGCGCGCCGTGTTGCTGCCACATTCGCTGGCAGAGCAGGGTTTCTGTCTGGTCTTCTGAGACGCATGGGGCGCGCAACGCGGCGAATGGTGGTTGCGGGCGAGGGTGGGAATGCCATACAATCGCCAGCATTGCGGTATCGCGCGGTGTTTTGTAAGCAGCGGCGAGCAGCGCCAGCGGCCTTCCTGCCAGAAGGTGCGCCCACGGCGGCGGGAAGCGTTGGTAGTTCGATGCCCGGCCCGTCCCGCGGTCCATCCGGTTCAAAAGATCTGGTTCAAAAGCCCGGCTGGCACTGAGGTGTTGGAGATGCCGGCCTTGCTCCCGATATCCGTTTTTCTTGCGTCCGAGGCGTTCAGTTCGCCGACAGCGCCGTCCGTTGTACGGACGCGACACGCAAGAGGTTCGCTGACCGGCCCATGGCGGCATGCGAACGATCTCCTGCCGGAGTGACCCGGCAACTCGATGCAAAGAAAGGGAAGTGCACGGCTTGGATGCGGCGAGTATCCGGGTGAGCTGCGCGATGAGATGGCGATGGCATTGGCATCGCTGTATCCAAAATCTCCGGTGCCCCGGATCCGTCCGGGAGCAGGTGCAAAGACAGGCTGCACACCATCAACATGAATACCCAAGAGGCGAAAATCGTCCTCGAGACGGCGCTGATCTGCGCGCAGGAGCCTTTGCGCGTCAATGATCTGCGGCGGCTGTTCGCCGACGACGTCGGCGCGGACACCGTCCGCGTGCTGCTGGAGGAACTGCGCCAGGACTGGCGCCCGCGCGGCGTGGAACTGGTGTCGCTGGCCAGCGGCTGGCGCTTCCAGAGCCGCCCCGAGATGCGCGAATACCTTGACCGCCTGAATCCGGAAAAGCCGCCGAAGTACTCGCGTGCCGTGATGGAGACGCTGGCGATCATCGCTTATCGCCAGCCGGTGACGCGCGGCGATATCGAGGAAATCCGCGGAGTGACGGTCAGCACGGAAGTCATCAAGAAGCTGGAAGACCGCAGCTGGATCGAAGTGATTGGCCACCGCGACGTGCCGGGCCGGCCGGCCCTGTATGCCACCACCAAGGCCTTCCTGGATGATCTTGGGCTGCGCACGCTGGACGAGTTGCCTCCGCTGGAGGATGCCCAGGCGCAGGCGCAGGCAACGCTGCTGGACCAGCAGGCCATCGATTTCGAGGCGCTGGCGGCAGGCAAGCCCGGTAGTGCCGATGAAGAAGCGTTTGCCCAGCCGGCACAGGCCGAGGCATTCGCCGACGGCGAGCCAGACGCCGTGGATGCCAGCCAGGCATCCACGGACGGCGACATTGCCAACGGATTCGACCTGCAGCCGCGCCAGCATGGGGCGGAGGAGCCGGGCGCAGAAGGCGAACCAACCGAACCGGCCAATCCTGCCGATTCCGATCCGGAGGGGGTGCGGGGTGAACTGCCGGACGACGGCGCCACGCCGCACCCGAGCGAGCACGACGAGCGCGTGCCGAACTGAACAACATGCAACATCCGATAGTGAATACCTTGTCTGATTCCGTTGAGCAAGACGCCCGCCACGCGGGCGCACCCGCCGACCCCGGCGCCGCAGAACCCGGATCGGGCAGCGAAGCCGCGCCCCGCCGCAAGGGGCTGCGCCGAGGGCTCAGGAACCTGGTGGCGTCGCGCCGCCAGGCGACGCAAGATCGCGATGCCGGTCGCGCCGAAGGCGCCGAGGCTGGCGTGCCCGGCGAAGCCGCAGAAGCGGCTGCGGCGGCCGGCGGGCGCGGTGCCCAGCGTGGCCGCGGCAAGCGCAAGCCGGCTCAGGGCGAGGGCGGCCAGGCGCCGCAGGCGCCGGCCGACAAGGCGCCCAGGGCTGAAAGGGCTGATCGGGGCGAGAAAGCCGAAAGATCCGAGAAGGCAGACAAGGGTGAGCAGGCGGCCCGCAAGCGCAAGCCGAACCCGCGTGGCGGCAAGTCAGCCGCGCCGGCCGAGGGGCAGGGCGCTGCCGGCCGTCAGCCGCAGGGCCGCCGCAGGGAGGGTGCCAAGCCGCAGGGCCAGCGCAAGGGCCAGGGCGGCGCCGACAAGGCCGCGGCCAGCAGCGACGACCTGTTCCGCTTTGTGATTTCCGAGCAGTACGACAAGGAAGACACGGTCATCCCGCGCACCAAGGCGAAGCCGGTGCGCGAGCTGTCGGCCGAGGACGACGCCCCGAAGCTGCACAAGGTGCTGGCCGAAGGCGGCCTGGGCTCGCGCCGCGAAATGGAAGAGCTGATCCTGCAGGGTCGGGTTTCGGTCAACGGCCTGCCGGCGCATATCGGCCAGCGTATCCTGCCGGCCGACCAGGTGCGCGTCAACGGCAAGCTGATCCACCGCAAGGTGTCGAGCAAGCCGCCGCGCGTGCTGCTGTACCACAAGCCGGCCGGCGAAATCGTCAGCCAGTCGGATCCTGAAGGCCGTCCGACCGTGTTCGACAGCCTGCCGCGCATCAAGACCGGCAAGTGGGTCGCCGTTGGCCGGCTGGACTTCAATACGGAAGGCCTGCTGATCTTCACCACCTCGGGCGATATCGCCAACCGCTTCATGCACCCGCGTTACGGCGTCGAGCGTGAATACGCGGTGCGCACGCTGGGCGAGTTGGCCGAAGCCGATCGCCAGCGCCTGCTGCACGGTATCAAGCTGGACGACGGCGAGGCCAACTTCCTGCGCATCGCGGATGGCGGCGGCGAGGGCGTTAACCAGTGGTACCACGTGGCGCTGACCGAAGGTCGTAACCGCGAAGTGCGGCGCATGTTCGAGGCGGTCGGCCTGACCGTGTCGCGCCTGATCCGCACGCGCTACGGCCAGTTCCTGCTGCCGCGCGGCCTCAAGCGCGGCCGCTGGCAGGAGGTCGAGCCCAATGACGTCAAGGCGCTGATGACCTCGGTCGGCCTGAAGGTGCCGGGCAAGGGAGAGCAGTCCGGCAAGGGCGCGACCAAGGTCGGCGGGCGCAAGCAGCGCACCGAAGCGGCGATTGCCGGCATGCCGATGCACACAGGCATGGATGGCCTGCCGCGCTACGAGCAAGGCGGTGCACGGGGCGGCAGCCGCGGCGGCCAGCCGGATCCGATGAAGACGTCGATGGGCTACATCAGTCATGGCCCCACGCTATTGACCTCGCACGCGGCCAACCTTGGCGGCGGTCGCGGCACCGGCACGCGCCAGGCGCGTGGTGGCGGTGGCGCCGGCCTTGGCGGGCAAGGCAAGCCGCAGCGTCGTGGCGGTGGCGAACCGAACGGAAATGTCATGCCGAAGGCGGCGAAGCAGGGCGGAAACCGTACCCAGCGTGGCGGCGGTGGTGGCGGTGGCGGTGGCGGTGGCGGCAACCGCGGTGGAAACCGTGGGGGCAGCCGGGGCGGCAACCGCTGAGTGGCAGATGCTGCGCACGGCGGTCGGAGAGCCCGCCGGCGCGGCAAGTAACGTGTGAGTATGTCTGGCTTTTGCCTTTTCGACATAATCTGCGTATAATTCAAGTCTATTCAAAAAGCCATCCTCGCCGAGGGTGGGCGAATGATGGGCATTGCGCCCATTTTTTTTTGGTTCGCCCGAATTCGGTCCCGCGCCCCGGCGCGTGGGGATGGCGGACAGGCAGCACTGCAGCAGGGTCGTCCCGGACGGCCGCGGCGGGTTTGCCTGCCACGGTGTTGATGGCCATTACTCGGGATAACAGTGCATCTGGCAGATTTGATCGAAACCACCCTTAACGGCATGGGATATGAGCTGGTTGAGCTCGAGCGTGCCCCGGCCGGATTGTTGCGTGTCTATATCGATCAGCCTGAAACCGGCATTGCCATCGAGGATTGTGAAAAGGTGAGCCGCCAGCTCACCCACGTGTTCACGGTCGAGAACGTCGACTACGAACGCCTCGAGGTCTCGTCGCCCGGACTGGACCGGCCCCTGAAGAAGCTGGCTGACTACGTCCGCTTTGCCGGCGCCGAGGCGCGCGTGACGCTGCGCCTGCCGGTCAACGGGCAGAAGAACTTCACGGGCATCCTGCGCGAGCCGGCCGGCGAGGCCGGCGCGGAAAAGGTCGGCCTGGAGTTCGAGGGCAAGGATGGCCCGGCACTGCTGGAATTTGCCGTATCCGATGTCGACAAGGCACGCCTGGTGCCGGTATTCGACTTCAAAGGAAATCAAAGAAAAGGGAACAAGCAATGAGCCGCGAAGTTCTGTTGCTCGTCGATGCGCTTGCGCGTGAGAAGAACGTCGACAAGGATGTGGTATTCGGTGCCCTGGAGGCGGCGCTCGCCTCGGCCACCAAGAAGCGTTTCGAAGAAGACGTGGATATCCGGGTCGCGATCGATCGCGAGTCGGGCGAGCATGAAACCTTCCGCCGCTGGCTGGTCGTTCCCGACGAACAGGGCCTGCAGGAGCCGGACAAGCAGATCCTGCTGTTCGAAGCCCGCGATGAGAATCCCAGCCTTGAGCTTGGCGACTACATCGAGCAGCAGATCGAGTCGGTCGAGTTCGGCCGTATCGGCGCGCAGGCGGCCAAGCAGGTGATCCTGCAGCGCATCCGCGACGCCGAGCGCGAGCAGATCCTGAACGACTACCTCGATCGCGGCGAGAAGATCATGACCGGCACGGTCAAGCGCGCCGACAAGAAGGGCCTGATCGTGGAATCCGGCCGCGTGGAAGCGCTGCTGGCCCGCGACCAGATCATCCCGAAGGAAAACCTGCGCACCGGCGACCGTGTGCGTGCGTATATCCTGAATGTGGACCGCGCCGCGCGCGGCCCGCAGATCGAGCTGTCGCGCACTGCCCCTGAGTTCCTGATCAAGCTCTTCGAAAACGAAGTGCCGGAAATGGAACAGGGCCTGCTGGAAATCAAGGCCGCCGCCCGTGATCCGGGCGTGCGTGCCAAGATCGCGGTGGTCGCGCATGACAAGCGCATCGACCCGATCGGCACCTGCGTTGGCGTGCGCGGTACGCGCGTGACCGCGGTGCGCAACGAGATCGGCGGCGAGGCCGTGGATATCGTGCTGTGGTCGGAAGACCCGGCGCAGTTTGTGATCGGCGCGCTGGCACCTGCGCAAGTGCAGTCGATCGTTGTCGATGAAGAGAAGCACAGCATGGACGTGGTGGTCGACGAGGAAAACCTCGCCGTCGCCATCGGCCGCAGTGGCCAGAACGTACGCCTGGCGTCCGAACTGACCGGCTGGCAAATCAACATCATGACGCAGGAAGAATCGGCGCAGAAGCAGGCCGAAGAGAGCGATGTCGTGCGCAAGCTGTTCATGTCCAAGCTGGACGTGGATGAGGAAGTGGCGGACATCCTGATCGAGGAAGGCTTCTCCACGCTGGAAGAAGTGGCCTATGTCCCCATCAGTGAAATGATGGAGATCGAGGCCTTTGACGAAGACACCGTCAACGAGCTGCGCAACCGCGCGCGTGATGCGCTCCTGACGATGGAACTGGCCCGGGAAGAAAAGGTGGAAGAGGTGTCGCAGGATCTGCGATCGCTCGACGGCCTGAACCCGGAACTGATCGGCAAATTGGCCGAAGGTGACATCCACACGCGTGACGACCTGGCCGAACTGGCCGTCGACGAACTGGTCGAGATGACGGGCGTCACCGAGGAAGAAGCCAAGGCGCTGATCATGAAAGCACGGGAACATTGGTTCAACTGAGGGACACGGCCGGGCTGCCGACACCAGCCCGGGCGCGCTTTCCGCATACGATTTGTCCCGACGAAGACACCAAGCATTGAAAGGGTTTGAATGGCAAGCACAACAGTTGCCCAACTGGCCGCAGAACTGAGTCGCAGCGCAGCTGCCCTGCTGGAACAATTGCAGGCGGCTGGGGTGGGCAAAGCTGCGCCAGAAGACATCATCACGGAATCGGATAAGACCAGGCTGCTGGACTATCTGAAGCGCTCGCACGGCCAGGCCGACGACAGCGCCCGCAAGAAGATTACGCTGACCAAGCGCGAGACCTCGGAGATCCGCCAGTCGGATGGCACCGGCAAGACTCGCACCGTCCAGGTTGAGGTGCGCAAGAAGCGCGTGCTGATCAAGCGCGACGAAGCCCAGCCTGAAGTCCAGGCGGATGCCGCCGAAGGGCATGCAGCGGCCGCGGCCGAGGCTGCCGAACAGGCACGCCGCGACGAGGAAGAACGCCGTCAGGCCGAACTGCTGGCGCGCCAGGAAGCCGAAGCAAAGGCCGCCCGCGAGGCAGCCGAGCGTGAGGAAGCCGAGCGCCGCGCCCAGCAGGAAGCCCTGGAAGCGGAACAGCGCCGCCAGGCGGAACTCGCCGCCAAGAAGGTGGAGGAAGAGGCTGCCGCGTCGCGCGCCGTGACCGAGGCCGCGGAAGACTCCTCGCGCAAGAAGGCCGAGGACGAGAAGGCCCGCGTCGCCGCTGAACGCGCCGAGGCGCAGAAGGCTGCGGACGAGGCCAAGGCCGCTGCCGACAAGGCCCGCGCCGAGCAGGAAGTCGCTGCGCGCAAGCGCCGCGAGGCTGCCGAAGCCGAGGCTCGTGCGATCCAGCAGATGCTGAACGCACCTCCGCGCGTGCTGAAGGCGCCGTCCGAGCGCAAGGCTGAAGAAAAGAAGGCCGAGCAGACCGGTACGCTGCACAAACCGGTGAAGCCGGCCGGTGCGACCACGGAAGCGAAGAAAGACGACAAGAAGCCGGCCACCACGACCACGACCACGGCAACCGCCGACAAGAAGGGCAAGGTCGTGAAGGCAGGCTGGCAGGACGACAGCAGCCGCAAGAAGGGCAGCGGCCTGAAGACGCGCGGCGATTCGTCGGGCGGCGTGGGCGGCTGGCGCGGTGGCCCGCGTGGCCGTGGCGGCAGGCAGCAGCAGCACGACGACAGCCGCAGCAGCTTCCAGGCGCCGACCGAACCGGTGGTGCGTGAAGTGCACGTGCCCGAGACCGTCTCCGTGGCCGACCTGGCCCACAAGATGGCCGTCAAGGCGTCCGAGGTCATCAAACAGATGATGAAGCTCGGCCAGATGGTGACCATCAACCAGGTGCTGGACCAGGAAACCGCCATGATCGTGGTGGAAGAAATGGGCCACAAGGCGTTCGCCGCCAAGCTGGACGATCCGGAAGCGCTGCTGGTGGTGGACGGTGAAGAACACACCGACGCCGAACTGCTGCCGCGCCCGCCGGTGGTGACCGTGATGGGTCACGTCGACCACGGCAAGACCTCGCTGCTGGACTACATCCGCCGCACCAAGGTTGCCGCGGGCGAAGCCGGCGGCATTACGCAGCACATCGGTGCCTACCACGTGGAAACCGACCGTGGCGTGATCACCTTCCTGGACACCCCTGGTCACGAGGCCTTTACGGCCATGCGTGCCCGCGGTGCCAAGGCGACCGACATCGTGATCCTGGTGGTCGCGGCCGACGACGGCGTGATGCCGCAGACCAAGGAAGCGATCGCGCACGCCAAGGCTGCCGGCGTGCCCATCGTGGTGGCAATCAACAAGATTGACAAGCCCGACGCCAACCCGGACCGCGTGAAGCAGGAGCTGGTGGCCGAGCAGGTGGTGCCGGAAGAATACGGTGGCGATTCGCCGTTCGTGCCGGTGTCCGCCAAGATGGGTACAGGTGTGGAAGACTTGCTCGAGCAAGTGCTCCTGCAAGCCGAAGTGCTGGAGCTGAAGGCTCCGGTGGAAGCCCCGGCCAAGGGCCTGGTGGTGGAGGCCCAGCTCGACAAGGGCAAGGGCCCGATCGCTACCATCCTGGTCAGCAGCGGCACGCTCAAGCGTGGCGACGTGGTCCTGGCTGGCAGCGCCTACGGCCGCGTGCGTGCCATGCTGGACGAGAACGGCAAGCCGACCAAGGAAGCTGGTCCGTCGATCCCGGTGGAAATCCAGGGTCTGTCGGAAGTGCCTGCCGCCGGTGAGGAAGTGCTGGTGCTGCCGGACGAGCGCAAGGCGCGCGAAATCGCGCTGTTCCGCCAGGGCAAGTTCCGCGACGTGAAGCTGGCCAAGCAACAGGCCGCCAAGCTCGAGAACATGCTGGAGCAGATGACGGAAGGCGAAGTGCAGACGCTGCCGCTGATCGTCAAGGCCGACGTGCAGGGTTCGCAGGAAGCGCTGGTGCAATCGCTGCAGAAGCTGTCGACCGCCGAAGTGCGCGTGCAGATCGTGCACGGCGGCGTGGGTGGCATCTCCGAGTCCGACGTCAACCTGGCGACGGCGTCGAAGGCGGTCATCATCGGCTTCAACGTGCGTGCCGACGCCGGCGCGCGCAAGCTGGCCGAGCACAACGGCATCGATATCCGCTACTACAACATCATTTACGATGCGGTAGACGAGATCAAGGCGGCGATGTCCGGCATGCTGGCGCCGGAGAAGCGCGAGACCACGACCGGCACGGTCGAGGTGCGCCAGGTGTTCCGCGTGCCGAAGGTCGGCGCGGTGGCGGGTTGTATGGTCACCGATGGCGTGGTCAAGCGCTCCTCGCTGGTGCGCGTGCTGCGCAACAACGTGGTCATCTTCAGCGGCGAGCTCGATTCGCTGAAGCGCTTCAAGGACGACGTCAAGGAAGTGAAGCAAGGCTTCGAGTGCGGTCTGTCGATCAAGAACTTCAACGATGTTCAGGAAGGCGACCAGCTCGAGGTGTACGAAATCACCGAGGTGGCGCGTACGCTGTAAGCGTCGCAAGCAACGGCAGGCCTCGGCCTGCCGTTGTCATCTCAGCAGAACAGTATTGAATGGCCAAGAAAGGCAATATCTCCTCCCGCAACCTCCGCATCTCCGACCAGATCCAGAAGGACCTGGCCGAGATGATCCAGCGCGAGCTGCGCGACCCGCGCCTGGGCCTGGTCACGCTGCAGTCGGTCACGCTGACGCCGGACTATGCCCACGCCAAGGTGCACTTCACAGTGCTGGGTGCCGAGCCGGCAACGGCCGAAGCCATTCTCAACGAGAAGGCCGGCTTCCTGCACTCGCTGCTGTACAAGCGCCTGCACATCCACACCGTGCCGACGCTGCGTTTCCTGCACGATACCTCGGTCGAACACGCGATCGAGATGTCCAAGCTGATCAACGAAGCGAACGCCACGCGTTCGAAAGACGACTGAGCCGGTGCCCGTGCCGCCAGGCATGGGCAACGCGTCCCGCAGGGCCGCAAGCCGCGCCGCATCAGCGTCGCTCCTGTTTCCTCCGATGACCGAATCCAACGCCGCTCGTCCGCCGCGCCTGCCGCGCCGCGACGTCCATGGTGTGCTGCTGCTCGACAAGCCGCTGGGCCTGTCGTCCAACGATGCGCTGGTGCGCGCCAAGCGCCTGCTGCGCGCCAACAAGGCCGGGCATACCGGCACGCTCGACCCGCTGGCCACAGGCTTGCTGCCGCTGTGCTTCGGCGAGGCCACCAAGTTTTCGCAGGACCTGCTGGAAGCGGACAAGACCTATGACGCCGTGGTGCGGCTGGGTGCGCGCTCCAGTACCGGCGATGCCGAGGGCGAATTGCTCGATATCCGTGAGGTGACCTGCGACCGCGCCGCGGTGGAGCAGGCGCTGGCGCGCTTTACCGGCGAGATCGAACAGGTGCCGCCGATGCATTCGGCGCTGAAGAAAGATGGCCGCCCGCTGTACGAGTACGCGCGCGCAGGGCAGACGGTCGAGCGCGCCGCGCGCCGTGTCACCATCCACGCGATCGAACTGCTGGATTGCGCGCTGCCCCCGTCGTTCACCACGGCCGCGTTTACCATGCGCGTGACCTGCAGCAAGGGCACTTACATCCGCACGCTGGCCGAGGATATCGGCGAGGCGCTGGGCTGCGGCGCCCACCTGACCGGGCTGCGCCGCATTGCCGTGGGCGACCTGACGCTGGACGGTGCGGTGACGCTCGAGCAGATCGAGCATCAGGACGATGCCGCGCGCCCAGGCATGCTGGCCCCGGTCGACGCCTTGCTGCAGAAAAGCCCGCCCGTGACGCTGGACGAAGCTGCCGCTTCGCGCTTCCTGCAGGGGCAGCGCATTGCGCGCCGGGACCTGCCCGATGGCTCCGATATCGCGGAAGGCGTGCTGGCGCGCGTTTATGCAGGCGCGCCAGCGCGCCTGCTCGGCGTCGCCCGTATGCGCGAGGGCGCTTTGCGGCCGGAGCGGCTGGTCAAGCTGTAGGCGCCGCTCCTTGCCGGTAGCGGATCAGTCGAGCGTGATTTTCGCTGCCTTGATCACATCGGCCCACATCTTGCGGTCCTGTGCCAGGAACCCGGCGAAATGCTCCGGCGTGTCGCCGACCGGCTCGGAGCCGAATTCCGCCATCTTCTTCTTCACTTCCGGATTCGCCAGCGCCTTCACCAGTGCCTGGTTGTAGCGGGCGACGATCGGCCTGGGCAGGTCCTTCGGGCCGAAGATCCCTTGCCAGGTCGGCATGTTGAAATCCTTCAGCCCGCTCTCGGCCAGCGTCGGCACGTCGGGCAACAGTGGCGAGCGCTTGCTGCCGGTGACGGCGATGGCGCGGACCTTGCCGGACTTGGCCAGCTGTGCCGCCGTGGTGATGTTGTCGACGGTCATGGCGATATGGCCGCCCATCAGGTCGGTGATCACCGGCGTGGCGCCCTTGTACGGCGCGTGGACCATGTCGACGCCGAGGCGATGCAGCATGGTTTCGGCGATCAGGTGGTTGGAGGTGCCGACGCCCGCGGTGCCATAGGTGACCTGTGGCGTCTTTTTCACGTACGCAGTGAAATCTGCCATCGACTTGACTGGCAGGGCCGGGTTGATGATCACCACGTTGGGCTGCGTCGCCAGCATGGCGATCGGCGTAAAGTCATCCGCCTTGTACGGCGTGCCCTTCGGGTTGAGCACATGCGTCACCGCCATCGCACCGGCTGCGCCCATGCCGATGGTGTAGCCGTCGGCCGGCGCCTTGGCCAGCTTGTCGGCGGCGATATTGCCGCCCGCGCCCGGCACGTTTTCCACCACCACCGGCACGCCGAGGCTTTCCGACAGCGGTCCCTGCACCAGCCGCGCCAGCAGGTCGGCGGAACCACCCGGCGCGAAGCCGACCAGCAACCGCACCGGCTTCGACGGCTTCCACTCCTGCGCATGCGCCCCCGTTGCCGCTACCGCGCCCAGGCTCATGCACACCATGCCGCGCAGCAGCGGCCCCATCCACTTCGCCACCTTTTCCATCGTTACTTCCACCCCAGCAGTGTCACAGGCAATCTGTCAGCGGGCTTGCCCTTACCCGTAAGCAGGATCACAGGCCGTGCCCGCTGCGGCCATCCAGCACCTGGCCGAGCAGCGTGGCTACCATCCGGTTCGAGAGCAGCACCGGCGCTCCGGCATGGCGCGCGACTTCGGCGCGCATCGCCTCGGTGTAGCCCATGCAATGCATCACCACCAGGTCGCAGCCGCGCAGCGTTTCACCGGCCTGCGCGAAACGGCCGGTGCCGGTGTCGGTATAAGGGGAGGCATGCGTAACGCGCAATTCACAGGACACCGGCCCGATCAGGTGAAAGCTGCCGACCTGGCCTTCCAGGGGCAGCACGATGCCGAGCCGCTTGCATCCCTGGGCGAGCGCGACGGTCAGGTGATCCACCACCTGCTGCGGCTCGATCACCAGCGTGCGCATCGGCGGCAGCGCGGTGCCCGTGCACAGCGGCACCAGCGCGTCGAAGCGGCCATCGTCCAGCGAGGCCATCAGCCGCGCGAGCATGGCTTCGGCCACCGGCTTGCCCATTACCGCCTGCGAGCCGTCGCGCAGGCGGCTGGCAAAGCGGTACTCGTCGCCTGCCGGGGCGAGTGCGGCGATCTGGTCCGCGTCGAGGTCGTCGAGGATGCCGAATTCTTCCGCCGCCACCGGCAGGCCCAGGTCGGCCAGTATCTGCGGCACCACGTCGGTCCGCGGCGCCTGGCCGATGGTGACGAAGGCCACGCGCGGCAGCCGTTCCGCCGTGGCGCTCATGCCGCCACCCCGACGGTTTGCAAGTGCGCCAGCGAGCCGTAGCGCCGCTGCAGTTCGGCCCACTCGTCCACGCCGTAGAAGGAGCACTGGCCCTGGCCGAACAGCTTCGCGACCTCGATGCAGAAGCGCGTGGCCACATCCAGATCATGGGCGTTGGTCACGCCAGTCGCACAGCCCGGCACCGTGGTCTGCGCGGTCAGCGCCACGCCGACCACCGGTGCATCGGTGACGATGGCGGGCTGCATGATCGAATTGACGTGCCACAGGCCGTTCTCGTAAGGCGTGATGTCCTGCGTGGTCAGCGGCAGCACCACCGGCAGCTCGCCGCTGACCCACCCGATCAGGTCCAGCATGCGTTCGGGCAGCCGCAGCAGCCAGCCTTCCTTGGCTACCGGCGTCAGCGCGACGCCGCGCCGGTTGACGAAGCGGTTGCCACGCGTGGTATCGACCGACAGGATCGCCGCCATTTGCGGATGGACCTCGTGCGACATCATCGTGCGCATGGCGAAGGGCGACTTCATCATCGGCACCGGCTGGTGCGGACGCGTGGCAGCGTGCGGGCAGATATGCGTGTGGATGCGGACCGGGCCGGCCAGCACGTCGCCGCCGGCGGCCATGTCGGCCAGCTTCAGCGCGGTGGCGACCGCGACGATGGCGCCGTCGGCATCGGACACCAGGCCGGTCACGGCCGGGCGGGCGCCCACGCCGCCGAGGCGGCCGACCACGCCCAGCGCGGGCGCGTCGGGATTGCGGCCGGGCAGGGTGCAGGCGAGGAAGTCGGTGTAGAGGCCGTTCTCTTCCACGCGCGTCACCGTGACGTCGCTGATGCCGCGCGCGCGCAGCAAAGTGGCAACGGCTGCGCCGTCGACATTGGCTGCGGACAGCAGCTCGATCGATTCAATCACCTGCTTGATGGACATCTTGCTTGGCTTTCCTGTATTGCGATGGGTCAGATGGCAGTGGCGCAGGCCGGCACCGACAATGCGCCGGGGGCGACGTCTTCGATCTCCTGGCCAAGGAACCAGCGTGCGCCATGCGCGCCGCCCATCTCCATGCGATCGCCCGATACGCGCACCCAGTTGCCTTCGGGCAGGCCCAGCACCGGCATCCGCGGCTGCAGCACCGTGAACTCGGCCAGGCGCTGGTCACGGGTTTCGCCGCGGAAGCCCGGCACCAGCAGGTTGAAGTAGTGCGGGTTGATCTGGAAGGGCACCAGCGCGAGCGCATCGAGGCCGCCGGGGTCGGCGACCGGCATGTCGTTGGTGGTGCGGATGCTCGGGCAGGCGACGTTGGTGCCCGCGCTCCAGCCGATATAGCGCGCGGCGCCCGCAGCCACCTGGCGCGCGATGACGGGCAGCAGGCCGCGCTCGCGCAGGCATTGCAGCAGGCGGAAGGTGTTGCCGCCACCGATGACGATCAGTTCGGCCGCTTCCACCGCCCGCACGCAGTCGGCATCGGAGAGCCGGTGTGGGGAGTGCGCTTCGATGCCGGCCGGGGCCAGTGCGTCGCGCACCAATGCTTCATACGTGCCCCAGTCGCGCGTGACGCCGGCGAACGGCAGGAAGCAGGCACGGGTGCGTCCGCCGGCCAGTTCGCGGATGGCGTCGTGGGCATGGACGAGGTAGCCCGCGTCGCTGGAGGAGTTGCTGAGTAACAGGAGTTCCATGGGATTGAGCTGCCGGGGTTGCTAGTGCCCGGCGGTGTCGCCGGGATGGAGCCAGAGCGGATCGCCGATGCGCTGCCCGACCGGCGCCACTGCCTGCACCAGCGTTTCCCGCAGCGCGTGGGCCTGGGCCTGGCTGACCTGCATCGCGGTAAACGACAGGCACAGGCCCCGCACATCGCCGGAAAGCGGATCGGCCAGCGTGGTGGCCACCGCGCCGATGCCCGGCATGCCTTCATTCACGGCGATCGCGCTGCGCTCGCGGCTGGCGCTTGCCACGCGCTCGGCCAGTTCGGCCACGGTAGCGGGGCAGCCAGCTGGCGCCTCGGGCAATTTGCGCGCGCCGGAGGTGCCATAGCGTGCGCTGAATTCGGCTTCCGGCAGGCGCGAGAGCAGCACGCGGCCCATCGCGGTGGTGAATGCCGGCCGGCGCGCGCCCGGCGGCGACAGCACTTGCACCGGGTTGCTGCCGTTCAGGCGCTGCAGGACCACGGTGTCGGTGCCGTCGAGCATCGACAGGTAGGCGGTAAAGCCGGTGGAGTCCGACAGCGAAGCCAGGATGGCCCGGCATTGCTCGTCGAACGGATGCGCCTGTGTCGCCGCCTGGGCGGCGCGAATCAGGAGCGTCCCGGGGCGGTAGCGCCGTGTCGACGGCTGCAGCTCCAGCAGCCGGTAGCGCACCATCTGCGCCAGCAGCCGCGAAGCCGAGCTCTTGGCCAGGCCGAGTTCGTCGATGACGTCGTTGAACGTGACTTCGTGCCGGCCCTGTTCGAACATGGCCAGCACGCTTTCCACGCCTTCGAGAATGCTCACACCGTCGCTCCGTCGTTCTGATATTCGGTTGGTTCCGTTTTTCGGAACCATGGTTCCGTAAATCGGTTCGGAAATCATAGGACGGCCGGGGCCGGAATACAAGGGGGCCAGTCGAGAAGACAAAAAAGGGACGCTCGCAAGCGTCCCTTTGTCCCATCAGCAGGCGTGTGCCTCAGTGCGCCGCCATCGCGTCCGCCGAACCGCCGCCGCCCCTGGCCGGCCGCGTCAGCCAGACAAAGCCGATCAGTACGAAGAACAGCATCCCCGAGATCCAGAAGATATCGTTGGCGCCCAGCATGGCTGCCTGCTGGCTGATATTGCGCTCGATCACCCCCACCGCCTGTGCCTGGCTCATGCCCATCTGCATCAGGTGGCTGAGCTGGTCCTGGTAGGCCGGGTTGTACGGGTTCACCTGCTCGACCAGCTGCGCATGGTGCAGGGCCGAGCGGTTCTCCCATACCGTGGTCGAGATCGAGGCGCCGATGCCGCCGAAGGTGATCCGCACGAAGTTCGACAGGCCCGACGCCGCCGGAATCTTCTCGGCCGGCTGCCCCGACAGGATGATCGAAGTCAGCGGGATAAAGAACATCGCCATCGCCGCGCCCTGGATCAGCGTCGGCACCATCAGCGTCCAGGTATCGACCTGCGTGGTGAAGCCCGAACGCATCAGGCTGACGATGCCGAAGGTGATGAACGCGGCCGTTGCGACCCAGCGCGCATCCATCTTCGGCAAGTTGCGCCCGATCACCGGCGACAGCAGGATCGCGAAGATCCCCACCGGCGCCATCACGATGCCGGCATCCGTCGCGGTATAGCCGACGATGGTCTGCAGCCACAGCGGCAGGATCACCAGGTTGCCGAAGAACAGCCCGTACGCCACCGAGATTGCCACCACGCCCGAGCTGAAGTTGCGGCCCTTGAACAGGCTGATGTCGACGATCGGATGCTTCTCATAGGTCTCCCACGCCAGGAAGAACAGGAAACCGACAATCGCCACCAGCGTCAGCACCACGATCTCGGTGGAGTGGAACCAGTCCAGCTCCTTGCCCTTGTCGAGCATCAGCTGCATCGAGCCCACCCAGATCACCAGCAGCGCCAGGCCGATGCGGTCGATCGGCAGCACCTTGGTCGGCGTCTCGCGGTCCTTGTAGATGGCCCAGGTGGCGTAGGCGGTGATGATCCCCACCGGCACGTTGATGTAGAAGATCCACGGCCACGTCATGTTGTCGGAGATCCAGCCACCCAGCAGCGGGCCCATGATGGGCGCCACCAGCGTGGTCATGCCCCACAGCGCCAGCGCCATGGTGCTCTTCGCGGGCGGATAGCTCGACAGCAGCAGCGACTGCGACAGCGGGATCATCGGCCCCGCCACCGCCCCTTGCAGCACTCGGGCGGCCAGCAGCGTTTCCAGGTTGGGCGCGACGCCGCACAGCCACGACGCCAGCACGAACAGCAGGATCGACGTGATGAACAGCCGCACCGCGCCGAAGCGCGTGGTCAGCCAGCCGGTCAGCGGCACCGAGATCGCATTGGCCACCGCGAACGAGGTAATGACCCAGGTGCCCTGGTTCGGCGCCACCCCGAGGTCGCCCGAGATCGCCGGGATCGACACGTTGGCGATCGACGAGTCGAGCACGTTCATGAACGTGGCCAGCGACAGCGCGATGGTGCCGAGCACCAGCTTGCCGCCGGTCAGCGGCTGCGGCGGCTGCGGCGCCAGCGGCGCGGCAGGCCGCGCCGGCGTGCCGGCGCCGGACTGCGCGGCGGTGATGGAGTTGGCCATGATCAGGAGCGGGCAGGCTTGGCGTTGGCACCGCCGGTCGCGTTGGCGGTGTCGGGCCCGATGGCCCCGTTGCCTCCGTTGGTCCCCTTGGCGCCTTCGGCCCCGGCGGCAGCAGGCAGGCCGGCGGCGCGGCCGCCGTTGTTGGCGGTGATGATCTGTGCGATCAGCTGGTCGGCGTCCTGTGCCACCTTGTCATAGACATCGGTCTGCATCGGCCTGGCCGGCGCGGCATTGGCCATGGCGGCGCCTTCCTCGCGGCGCACGTCGACCTTCACTGTCATCGACAGGCCCACGCGCAGCGGGTGATCCTTGAGCTGCCGCGCATCCAGCGCGATCCGCACCGGCAGGCGCTGCACCACCTTGATCCAGTTGCCGGTGGCGTTCTGTGCCGGCAGCAGCGAGAAGGCCGAGCCGGTACCGGCCGAGAAGCCCGCGACCTTGCCCTTGTACTCCACCTTGGAGCCGTACACGTCAGCCTCCAGCGTCACCGGCTGGCCGATGCGCATATGGGTGATCTGCACTTCCTTGAAGTTGGCGTCGACCCAGACCTGGTCCAGCGGCACCACGGCCATCAGCGGCGCGCCCGCGGCCACGCGCTGGCCCACCTGCACCGAGCGCTTGGCCACGTAGCCGGTCACCGGCGCCGGCAGCGTCGAGCGCGCGAACGACAGGTAGGCCGATCGCAGGTTGGCGGCGGCGCGCTGCACGTTGGGGTGCTTCTCCACCGTGGTCTGGTCGGTCAGCGCCTTGTTCGACGCGAGCTGCTCGCGCGCGGCCAGCAGCGCCGATTCCGCTGCCTTGAGCGCGGCCTGCGCGTGCGCGATCTCTTCACTGGAGACCGCGCCCGTGCCGGCGATGGCCTGGCGGCGGCGCAAATCTTCGCGCGCCTTGGCGACATCGGCTTCGCGCAGCGCCACGTTGGCGGCGAGCGAGCCGTTGTTCACGTAAAGCGTGCGCACCTCGCGCACGGCCTGCGCCAGTTGCGCCTCGGCCTGTTCCATCGATACCTGGGTATCGGCCCGGTCAAGCTGGATCAGCGGCTGGCCGGCGGTGACGAGCTGGGTGTCGTCGGCGGCGATCGACACGACGGTGCCGCCGACCAGCGGGGTCACCTGCACCACGTTGCCGGCAACGTACGCATCGTCGGTGCTTTCGAAATGGCGGGCGTACATGCCCCAGTACACGCCGTAGCCGATGCCGGCGACGACGATCGCCGCGGTCAGCGCCAGCAGCATGCGCTTGCGCTTGCCATTGTCGCCGGAGGCCGGGGTTTGCTGGGGATGGTTGGTGCCGGCCGCTTGCTGGTTATTGCTCATGATGTTCTCTGCTGAATCTTGTCTGCGATCACTGGGTGCGCGGATCAGCCGCGGGCGCCCGCCTGGGTCTTGTCCTGTTGCTGCGCGGCGCCGGCCTGGCTGTGGCCTGCGTGGCTCTCTTCGTCGGCAGGCTCCTGGTAGCCCCCGCAGAGCGCCTTCATCAGGCCCATCTGCAGGTCAAGCCGGCGTGCCTGCAGGTCGGTCGCGAGCCGGCGCTGCTGCAGCACGTTGCTTTCCGCGTTGAGCACGGTCAGCTGCGTGCCCAGACCTGCCTTGTAGCGCGTAGTCGCCAGCGCGTAGGCGTGCTCGGCCAGGTCCAGGGCTTCGCGCTGGGTCTGGATCTGCTTGTCGACGCTGCGGATGCTGGTCATGGTGTCGGCGGTTTCGCGCAGCGCGTCCACTAGCGCCTGGTTGTAGTTGGCCACGGCGATGTCGTAGCCGGCGTACTTGCCCTTCAGGTTGGCGCGCAGCCTGCCGCCCTCGAAGATCGGCAGGCGCACGGTCGGGCCGATGCCGAAGGTGCGGCTGATGCCCATCAGCAGGTTGGACGGATCCAGCGCTGCCAGGCCGGCAAATGCCGTCAGGCTGACGTCGGGCAGGAATTCCTTCTTGGCGACGTTGATGTCCTTGGACGCCGCTTCGACGCGCCAGCGCGCCGCCACCAGGTCGGGACGGCGGCCCAGCAGGCCGATGGTCAGATCGTCGGGCAGGGTGGGCGTGGCCTGCGCCAGCAGCACCGGGGGCTGGATCTGCAGGCCGCGGTCCGGGCCCTTGCCCAGCAGCGCGGCGAGCTGGTTGCGGGCCAGCGCGATCTCTTCGTCGACGCGCTGCAGGTCGGTCTGCGATGCGGCCACGGTGCCGCGTGCCTGCGTGGTCTCGACCTGCGTGTCCAGGCCGGCGGCCAGCCGCTGGCGCGACAGCTCGGTCAGGTCGCGGCGCTGCGCGATGGCACGCTCGGCGACGTCGCGCTGGGCATACAGCGCGGCCAGGCGGGCGTAGTTGCGCGCGATCGAGGTCGCCAGGATCAGGCGCGAGGCCTGGCTTTCCGCCTCGGCGGCACGGTCGTCCGACAGCGCCGCTTCGAGCGCATCGCGGTTCTTGCCCCAGAAGTCGAAGTCATAGGACAGGCCCACCTGCAGGCGCGACTGGTTCTGCCACGAGCCGGCCAGTGGCGTGCCTTCGAACAGGTCCTTCTCGGAGAAGCGCTGGCGGATCAGGCTGCCTTCGAACTCCAGGTGCGGGTAGAGCGCGCTGCGCGTGGCCTCGGCCATGGCGCGCGACGCTTCCACGCGGGCAAAGGCCGCCTGCAGGCTGGGATTGTCTTTGACGGCCTCGTCGACCAGCGCGCTCAGCTGCGGGTCCCTGAACTGGTCTACCCAGTCCTGCGTGGGCCACTGGCCGTGCTCGCCGGGCAGGATTTGCGAGGTGGCCATCGCGGCCGGGTCGGCCATGGTCTGGGTACTGTGCGAGTTGCCGAGCGCTGCACAGCCGGCCAGCACCGCCGCGGCAACGACCGTCAATGCCAGCGTGCCCGCCCGGCGTGCCAGCTCGGGCGGGCGGGCTGGCAGCGGGGCTTGTGAAGAGAGAACTTGTTTCATGGTGTCGCTCCGTGTCCGGAGCCATGCTTTGTGACGGGTGGTACGGTGTGTCCGGCGTGCCGGACGGTCTGCCTCGCCGGGGTTCGGGCTCCGGCCGGCGCCGCGCTACCCGCTGTAGTTGTCGATGACCCGGCGCAACATGCTCTTCAGCAACTGGACTTCGTCGGCGGAAAACCCGCTGAAGTGCTGGGAAAGTACTTTGCAGAAGATGCTCGGCAGGCGGTCGGCCAGGGCCTGGCCCTGCTCGGTCAGCAACAGGTCGACCACGCGGCGGTCGGCGTCGCGGCGCTGCCGTTCGATCAGGCCGCGCTTTTCCATGCGGCTGAGCAGGCGCGTGACGGAACCCATGTCGGTGTTCAGTTCGCGCCCCAGGTCTGTCACCGTGGCGGCGCGTCCGGAGGCGATCATGATCAGGCAACTGGCCTGCGCATGCGTGATGTCCAGGCTGCTGACCTCCTGCTCGACGGTGTGCGCCAGCGCGTTCTTGGCGCGCTGCAGCAGGTAGCCGACGCTGTCGCACATCTGGTAACTGGAGGGATCGAACAACCCGGCGTTCGTTGCCGGCGGTCGGGAGGGAAGGTCCTGTGACATCTTTGCCTTTGCAATCTTTGCTGTGGCAAATATATGTTTGCGTTTAAGGATGCGCAAGAACGGAAATTGGTTATTTCACTTTTGGCAAGGATATTTGCTAGCGGAGTGACGGTTGAGGTCAAAGCATCTTGCGCCGCAACATGCTAGAATGTTGGGTTACCTCAGATTCTCCGACTCTCCCTTGCGGGAGTCGCTTTTAGCGAGACGCAGCAATGACCCGCGCCATCCGAAACATCGCCATCATCGCCCACGTCGATCATGGCAAGACCACCCTGGTCGACCAGCTCCTGCGCCAGGCAGGCACCTTCCGCGACAACCAGCAAGTCGCCGAGCGGGTGATGGACTCGAACGACCTGGAAAAGGAACGCGGGATCACGATTCTCGCGAAGAACTGTGCCGTCGAATACAACGGCACCCATATCAATATCGTCGACACCCCGGGCCACGCCGACTTCGGCGGTGAAGTGGAGCGCGTGCTGTCGATGGTCGACGGCGTGCTGCTGCTGGTCGATGCGGTCGAGGGCCCGATGCCCCAGACCCGCTTCGTCACGCGCAAGGCGCTGGCGCTGGGCCTGAAGCCGATCGTGGTGGTCAACAAGATCGACCGCCCGGGCGCGCGTCCGGACTGGGTCATCAACCAGACCTTCGACCTGTTCGACAAGCTGGGCGCCACCGACGAGCAGCTCGACTTCCCGGTGATCTACGCCTCGGGCCTGAACGGCTTTGCCGGCCTGACCGAAGACGTGCGCGACGGCGACATGAAGCCGCTGTTCGAGACCGTGCTGGACAAGGTGCCGGTGCGTGACGACGATCGGGACGGCCCGCTGCAACTGCAAATTATCTCGCTGGACTACTCCAGCTACGTTGGCAAGATTGGCGTGGGCCGCATCTCGCGTGGCCGCGCCCGTCCGCTGCAGGACGTGGTGGTCAAGTTCGGCCCGGAAGGCAATCCGATCAAGGGCCGCATCAACCAGGTGCTGAAGTTCCAGGGCCTGGAGCGCGAGATCGTGCAGGAAGCCGAAGCAGGCGACATCGTGCTGATCAACGGCATCGAAGAACTGGGCATCGGTTGCACCGTGTGCGCGCCGGACGCCCAGGACGCGCTGCCGATGCTGAAGGTGGACGAGCCGACGCTGACGATGAACTTCTGCGTCAACACCTCGCCGCTGGCCGGCCGGGAAGGCAAGTTCGTGACCAGCCGCCAGCTGCGCGAGCGCCTGGACCGCGAACTGAAGTCGAATGTGGCGCTGCGCGTGGCTGATACCGGCGACGACACCATCTTCGAAGTGTCGGGCCGCGGTGAGCTGCACCTGACCATCCTGCTGGAAAACATGCGCCGCGAAGGCTACGAGCTGGCCGTGTCGCGGCCGCGCGTGGTGTTCAAGGAAATCGACGGCGTCAAGCATGAGCCGTACGAACTGCTGACCGTGGACGTCGAAGACAGCCACCAGGGCGGCGTGATGGAAGAGCTGGGCCGCCGCAAGGGCGAACTGCTCGACATGGCCTCGGACGGCAAGGGCCGCACGCGCCTGGAATACCGCATCCCGGCCCGTGGCCTGATCGGCTTCCAGGGCGAGTTCCTGACGCTGACGCGCGGCACCGGCCTGATCAGCCATATCTTCGACGACTACGCGCCGGTGCGCGAAGGCGGCCTGGGCGAGCGCCACAACGGCGTGCTGATCTCGCAGGACGACGGTGATGCCGTGGCCTACGCGCTGTGGAAGCTGCAGGACCGCGGGCGTATGTTCGTCAAGCCGGGCGATGCGCTGTATGAAGGCATGATCATCGGCATCCACAGCCGCGACAACGACCTGGTGGTCAACCCGATCAAGGGCAAGCAGCTGACCAACGTGCGCGCTTCGGGTACCGACGAAGCCGTGCGCCTGGTGCCGCCGATCCAGATGTCGCTCGAGTATGCGGTGGAGTTCATCGCCGACGACGAACTGGTCGAACTTACGCCCAAGAGCATCCGCCTGCGCAAGCGCCACCTGAAGGAGCATGAGCGCAAGCGTGCTGCCCGCGAAGGCGCATAAGCATTGAGCTGGTCATAGAAAACCGCGCCCGGGGCGCGGTTTTTTTATTGCCCGTCGGGCGGCGGCGCCATTGCCGGCGCGCGCGGGCTGCGCCATTCCGGCGGTTTCCACAGATAGCGGACATCCCGGTCGCGCCACGCATCGGCGAACATGTCGCGCCATTCGTGGAAAGTCAGCGTCAGCGGGTTGTGCGTGCGCACCTGGCGCGTGATGCCGTACACCGGCATCTCCCGCTCGGGGACGAAGGTTCCGAAGAGCCTGTCCCACACCGTCAGCACGCCGGCGTAGTTGCGGTCGATGTACTGCGGGTTCCTGGCGTGATGCACGCGATGGACCGAAGGCGTATTGAACAGCGACTCGATCCAGGGCGAGCGCTGTCCCAGCCGCGTATGGACGAAGAACTGGAATGCCAAATTAAGGCCGACGGCCAGGATCACCCAGTCCGGCGTGAAGCCGATATACGCCAGCGGAATCCAGAACAGCCACATCCCGGACAGTGGATACGTCAGGCTTTGCCGGAACGCCGTCGAGAAATTCATGCCTTCCGACGAGTGATGCGTCACGTGCGATGCCCATAGCCAGCGCACGCGATGGCTGGCGCGGTGGAACCAGTAGTAGAGGAAGTCCTGCAACAGCAGCAACAGCGCGAACGACCACGCCGTCTCCGGCACCGCACGCCATCCATGCTGGTAACACCAGCCGTACACCGTCCGGATCATCAGCCAAAGGAAAAATGCGTCAGAGGCCTGGTGCATCAGCGCGAGCGCCGCATTGGAGAGCGTATCGCGCAGGCTGTACACCGACCGGTCGCGGCGCGCCCAATACCAGGCCTCGCCCGAGACGGTCAGCAGGAAGACCGGCGCAAACGCCAGCAGCACGAGTCCGGGATCGAGCGATTCGGTGGTCATCCCGCAAGTGTGCACATTCCGACCGGAATTGCTACGAGAAATTCCTCAATGCTCGTGCATGCGCCGCAAGCTGCCCATGGGGTACGCCCCGCCGGTGCGGCTGGCGTAAAATCACCCGTTGCATTGGAGGAGCA
Organism: Cupriavidus phytohabitans; assembly: GCF_017815025.1. Classification (NCBI taxonomy): domain Bacteria; kingdom Pseudomonadati; phylum Pseudomonadota; class Betaproteobacteria; order Burkholderiales; family Burkholderiaceae; genus Cupriavidus; species Cupriavidus phytohabitans. The sequence goes on along the minus strand of NZ_JAGIQB010000009.1, from coordinate 43,075 downwards.
AGACATGACTGAATTCGTCACGACCGAAGTCCACGGTGGCATCGGATACCTGACGCTGAATCGCCCGCAGGCGCTCAACGCGCTGTCGCTGGACATGATCCGCGCCATGACACAGGCGCTGCAGGCGTGGGCTTCGGCGCCAGACGTGGTGGCGGTGGTGGTCTCCGGTGCCGGCGGCAAGGCATTCTGCGCCGGTGGCGATATCCGCTACTTCCACAAGGCGGCGCATGAAGGCGATCCGCTGCTCGACCAGTTCTTTGTCGAGGAATACGCGCTCAATTTCCTGATCCACCGCTACGCCAAGCCTTATATCGCGCTGATGGACGGCGTGGTGATGGGCGGCGGCATGGGCATTTCGCAAGGCGCCCGGCTGCGCCTGGTTACCGAGCGCACCAGGATGGCCATGCCCGAAACCAATATCGGCCTGTTCCCCGATGTCGGCGGTGGCTGGTTCCTGGCACGCACGCCGGGCCATATCGGCGAATACCTGGGGCTGACCGGCGCCGCGATCAGCGCGGCTGATGCGCTGTACGCAGGACTGGCCGATGCCTACCTGCCAGGCAACCGGCTGGCCGAGCTGATCGATTCGCTGCGCGCGCGGCAGTTTGCCGCCGGCGATGCCGTCCTCGCGCATATCGATGGCTTCACTGCGCCGCACCGCGCTGACTGCCTGCCCGCGCAAAGCACGCTGGCGGGCCTGTCCGCACAGATCGACGCGCTGTTCGCCGGCAATACCGCGCAGGATATCCTGGCCGCCGTCAGCGACGCGCCGGGCGACTGGGCCGCGCAGACCGCTGCCATGCTGCGCAGCCGCTCGCCGCTGATGCTGTGCGTGTCGCTGGAGCAGATCCGCCGCGCGCGCGGCATGTCGCTCGAAGATGAGCTGCGCATGGAGCTGGACATGATGTACTACGTGTTCCGCAAGGGCGACGGCGTCGAGGGCATCCGCGCCCTGGCGATCGACAAGGACCACAAGCCGCGCTGGCAGCATGCCCGGCTGGATGAGGTTGGCCGCGAGACAGTCCAGTCGTTCTTCGACAGCCCGTGGCGTATGGAAGACCATCCGCTCGCCGCGCTGGGCAAGGGCGCCTGATCAGCCCGTTGCCCCTGCCAGGCGGCCTCGCGCGCCGCTCGCCTCACGGCAGGCCAGTCGCGACTCGGGTAGAGTGGTGGCTGGACCGGCGCGGGCAGCGATGCCAATCATGGCGCCTGCGCCGCCCGCTTCAAGCGTCCACACAGACAAAGGAGCCGTGATGAGCAATCCTCGTGATGTCGTTGTACTGGTGGGAAGCCTGCGCAAGGAGTCGTATAACCGCAAGCTGGCCAAGGCGCTGATCGCGCAGGCGCCGGCACAACTCAAGCTGGAGATCCTCGAGATCGGCGAACTGCAGCTCTACAACCAGGACCTGGACGACAAGCCGCCCCAGACCTGGGCCGCTTTCCGCGACCGCGTGCGCCGCGCCGATGCGGTGCTGTTCGTCACGCCTGAGTACAACCGCTCGGTCCCCGCACCGCTGAAGAACGCCATCGACGTGGGCTCGCGTCCCTATGGCAGCAGCGTCTGGGACGGCAAGCCTGCCGCCATCGTCAGTGCCTCGCCGGGAGCCGTCGGTGGCTTCGGCGCCAACCATCACCTGCGGCAGTCGATGGTGTTCCTCAATGTTCCGCTCCTGCAGCAGCCCGAGGCCTATATCGGCGGCGTCGACAAGCTACTCGACGAGCAGGGCGGCATTGCCAGCGAATCCACGCGGGGCTTCCTCGACAAGTTCCTGGCCGCCTTCGCCATGTGGATCGACAAGACTGCAGCCACACGATGAGGCGCGGCGCGCCCGCGCCCGGCAATTGCCGATGGTTCACGGCAAGGACCGGCGAGTTTTCGCCGTGCGGGCGGCGTCTCAGGCGAAAGATCTGCCAGGGTGGTAAACTCATGCGCCTCCCGAAGCCGCGATACTGCTGAGGCTGCATTGTGTGCGGCGCCCCCGGCGCATGGGAATTCCACCGGGCGCCGTTGATATCTGCGAGCAGCATGAGGATTGGCCGTGCCGATCCGTTCCCAAATGACCCATTTTCAAGGTAAACCTGCCGCGGCAAGCCCGCGCCGCGTATCCGTGGCGCCAATGATGGATTGGACAGATCGTCATTGCCGCACCTTCCACCGCCAGCTCAGTCGCCATACCTGGCTGTATACCGAGATGGTGACCACCGGCGCGCTGCTGCATGGCGACGTGCCGCGCCACCTGGACTTCGATGCGGCCGAGCAGCCCGTCGCGCTGCAGCTGGGTGGCAGTGAGCCCGCTGACCTGGCCGCGGCGGCGAGGTTGGGCGAGCAATGGGGCTACAAGGAGATCAACCTGAATTGCGGCTGCCCGTCCGAGCGCGTGCAGCGCGGTGCCTTCGGCGCCTGCCTGATGGCGGAGCCCGAACTGGTTGCCGATTGCGTGAAGGCGATGCGCAATGCGGTAAGCATCCCGGTGACGGTGAAGCACCGTATCGGCATCGATACCGTCGAGCACTACGATTTCGTGCGTGATTTTGTCGGCACGGTCGCTGAGGCGGGCTGCGAAACATTTATCGTTCATGCGCGCAATGCCATCCTGAAAGGCCTGAGCCCAAAGGAAAACCGCGAGATCCCGCCGCTGCGCTATGAAGTGGCGTACCAGCTGAAACAGGAATTTCCGCAGCTGGAGATACTGATCAATGGCGGCATCGTCACCTATGACGAGATGGCGCAGCATCTGCGGCACATCGACGGCGTGATGATTGGCCGCGAGGCATATCACCAGCCCTATGTGCTGGCGGAAATGGACGTGCGATTCTATGGCGACGCCGAGGCACCAGTGCGGTCGCGGCTGGATGTAGAGCAGGCGATGCAGGGTTATATCGGCGACATGGTCGAACGCGGCGGGTATATGGGCGCAGTCACTCGGCATATGCTGGGGCTGTACCGCGGGGTTGCGGGAGGACGAGGCTGGCGCCGCGTGCTGTCCGATGCGAAGCGCATGCATGCCGCGCGCACTCGTGCCGATGTGGATGCACTGTTTGCCGAGGCGCGTACACACCTGCATCCCCTGGCATCGGAGCCGCTGGCGGCATAAGACGATTCGCGCTCAACGATGAGCATCACGCCGTTATGGAGCGCTTGAACTCTTGCTCTAACACCGAATCGCCAACTTATGCATCGATTCGCAAGGGTAGCGCGTGCCGCACTTGCTCAGCCCGATCGCCCGGAAACCGGCGCCCGTAAAGGGATTCCAAGCGATTCAAAGGGATTCCCCTAATTCGCCGAGGCAGGGCACTTTTTTACACTGTGCCTGCCCTCGAATACAGGGCTTTCTTCAACTGATTATTCGGCCCGCTTCGGCGGGCTTTTTTTGTCGGCGCGTCCGGCGCTCTTCGTTTACCCGAATGGTGCAAAGTCCTGATGACAGTTACATTGCAACGGCCTTCAGGGCATTTGAGATCGCTAAAGTTAAGAGTCCGCGCTGCGGACTCTTTTTTTGGCCTTTTGCGATTGCGCCATTCGAGCGAATTTGACCGGGCGGCATGGAAAAGAGTTCCATCGGTCACGCTTGCGGCGGTAGGGCTATCGCGACGTATGGCTGATGCCCACGTCCAGCGTCCCGTAGGCCGTGACCCCCGACTCCCGCCCATCGGCTCCGCCGCCAGCACAGCCCGCCAGGGCCGCGACCATTCCCAGTAGCGACAAGGCTCCCGCAAGACGTTCAAGCATTGTTCGCATGCTCCTTCCTCGCAATCTTCCTGAAGATGATTGGGCCACGGCCAATGCGCCAGGTTCCAGGGAACCTGGCATTGCCAAACCGAATGATGCGGAAGGTAAAAGAGGCAGGCAGCCCGAGGGGACGGGCCGCCTGTCAGGAAGATCGAGGGGGGTCAATGTCCCTCGGAACGGAGTATCGCTGTGCGCACGTCCGCCAAGAACCCTGCAGAGGTGGGGGCTGTGCGCGCCATATCGCCAGCGGATTGGTGGCTTGCCGCAAAGGCCTTCGCGCCCGCGTTCCGCGCCCATGTCTGGCAACCGGCCTGCATGCTACGATTCTTCGCATCGCCGCAGGCGAATGAACGGCAGAAAGCGTGGACAAAGCGAACGCAAACAACGAAGGATCATTCGGCGAGGTGTTTGAGGACTTCAGGCTGGTCTGGGTTGCCGAACAACTGCAGGATGGCAAATGGACGGCGCGCTACTGCTGGCATCACGGTACTTCCGAAGCCGCGGGTAGGGCACTGCAGGAAGCCGTTTTCAACGGCAAGTCACGCCGGCTGCTGGGTCACTTCGACACCGAGGCGGAGACCATTGCCGCCATCAAGCAGGCAGTATTGCTGGAGGCCAAGTGGCAGCCGCGCAAGGCGTGATGCAAACCTCGAAAAAATTTGTGCGGGATACTAGCCATCTTGGAAAAGTGTTTGTATAATCTTGGTTTTCGTCGATCAGCACTTCGCTGATGACCTCTACGGTGGCTGTAGCTCAGTTGGTAGAGTCCAGGATTGTGATTCCTGTCGTCGTGGGTTCGAGTCCCATCAGCCACCCCAAGTTGCCAAGTGAAACAGCGCCTGTGAAGGCGCTGTTTTACTTTGTGGGTCGAATTCCAAAGGGTTCGTATGTTCCTTCGAGCAGCGGTAATGGGCGTTGGCGTGGCAATGGCCGCGATGATGGCGGGGTGTGCCACTGGCACGTCGGAAAAAGACATTCGCGCGCGTCCGCCGATGCGCTTGTTCACGCCGGCAAGAATGGCTGACGTTGCCAAATGCCTGCGCAACAATCTCGGCGATGAGGCCACGGTCGTCAACCTGCCGGCAAAGAACCAGACGGAAATCCGGATCGGGCAGCCAAACGGCAGCGGCGAGTTTGCATATGCTTACCTGATCTCGCTGACGGCCAGGCCGGATGGCACGGCCGTCGAGCTGCGCAAGACCAATACGTGGTTTCCGCAGATGACGCCGGAAGAATTGGAAACGGAAACCAAGGCGTGCGCGCGTAGCTGATTCAGGGCGGGGCGCAGGCCAGCGAGTGAGGCTGCTCCAGCTTCAAATGGCCAGCTTGTTCGTGGTTTCCAGTTCAAGCATCCTGCAGATAGCGGCCATGCTGCCTACCATGGTCCGGCGCTGCGCGCCCTGATAGACGCGTACGCCCTTGCACTGGCGGAACGGTACCGGCTTGACCGGGCGGCGGGTGGCGACGTGGTGGGTTTGCGGCATGGTTGCACCTCTTTCTTGGGCAAAAGCGGGGTCAACACCCGGCAAGCCGGGCGGCGTCTGCAAAGCAATGGAAGCGGGTGGGTCCGTGCAGGCGCAAGGCCTGCCGTGCCCGGCTAGAAGCCGGAGGATCGGATCAGGCCGACCGCGATGCCTTCCAGCGAAAACTCTTCACGCCCGGGTTCAACGATGATGTTGGCGAAGTCCGGGTTTTCCGCGATCAGCTCGATATGGCCGCCGCGCCGCTGCAGGCGCTTGACCGTGACATCGTCGCCGAGTCGTGCCACCACGATCTTGCCGTTGGGCGCTTCGCTGGCGCGGCGCACGGCGAGCAGGTCGCCGTCGAGAATACCGGCGTCGCGCATGCTCAGGCCGCGCACGCGCAGCAGGTAGTCGGGGCGTTCATCGAAAACCGAGGCGTCGACCTGGTACTGGCGGTCGATATGCTCGGCGGCAAGGATGGGGCTGCCGGCGGCAACGCGGCCGACCAACGGCAACGTCAGTTGCAACACGCCGGGAATGGGCAGCGAGAACTGGTCCGGCATTTCCGAATCGCTGCGCGACACCTTCAGGCGGATGCCGCGCGAGGCGCCCGGCGTCAACTCGATCACGCCTTTGCGGGCCAGCGCGCGCAGGTGTTCTTCCGCGGCATTTGGCGAGGAAAAGCCGAACTCGGCAGCAATCTCGGCGCGCGTGGGCGGGAAGCCGGTACGGCGGATCGTATTGCGGATCAGATCGAAAATCTGCTGCTGCCGGGGTGTCAGGGTCGCCATGGGATCGCCGTTCCGTGCAGGCGCGCTGGAGCAGGGGATGGATGGGCTTCCCAACGGGCTGGGCTGTCCCCGAAATCCTGCATCCGGCGGGCCGGGCACTGTATGTTTAAACAGTATGCTGTGATTTTATACAGTATCGGCTTCAGCGCAAGCAGAATTTTTGGTGGCGCGCGTGAACCGATCGGCATCGGCGCGCGCCATGCTGGCGGAAGTCCGCCATTACAATCGCGATTCGATTGCCCGGCGCATGCGTTCCCTTCCTCTTTCTGTTTCCTGAGCCCCAGCACCCATGACCCAATTGCCTCGCATCGTTGTACTGGCTACCGGCGGCACCATTGCCGGCGCTTCCGGCAACCCCGCCAGCAGCGCGCACTACCAGGCGGCCACGGTGCCCGTGTCGTCGTTGCTGGCGGCGGTGCCGGCGCTGAAGTCGGTGGCGCGGATCGAAGCCGAGCAGGTGGCGCAGGTCGACAGCAAGGACATGACCTTCGCGCTGTGGGCCGCGCTGGCGGCTCGCGTCGAGCACTGGTCGGCGCAGGCGGATGTGGCGGGCATCGTGATCACGCACGGCACCGATACGCTGGAAGAAACGGCGATGGCGCTGCACCTGACCCAGGCGTGCCCGATCCCGGTGGTGATGACGGCGGCGATGCGGCCCTCCACCTCGCTGTCCGCCGACGGGCCGCTCAACCTGCTTGACGCGGTACGGGTGGCGGCGCATCCGGATGCGCGCGGCAAGGGCGTCCTGGTGGTGCTGAACCAGCAGATCCACGCGGCGCGCGATGTTGCCAAGGCGCATACCTCGGCGGTGGACGCCTTCGTGTCCCAATGCGGGCCGCTCGGGATGGTGCAGGACGACTACGTGCGCTTTGGGCGCACGCCGCGGCAGGCATGGGCGATCGGGCCGATGCCGCGCGCATGGCCGGTGGTCGAGATCGTGGCGAGCTACGCACAGCCGGGCCGGATCGCCGTCGATGCGCTGGTGCAGGCTGGCGTGGCGGGCCTGGTGGTGGCCGCCGCCGGCAATGGTTCCATCCATGAAGCGCTGGCGGAGGCCCTGGTGGATGCGGCCGCGGCTGGCGTGGCGGTGGTGCGCAGTTCGCGCACCGGCGCCGGCCATGTGGCGATTCCGGCGCACCCGAGCCCGTCCGATGGCGTTTTCGTCTCTGCCGCAGATCTGAATCCTTACAAGGCGAGGGTGTTGCTGACACTGGCGCTTGCGGCCGATCCCGCGCTGGCGCAGGATCCCGTGCGCCTGCAGGCATCCTTTGCCAAGGCCTGAGGCAGCCTTGCCGCTTGCGCGGCCGGCTGGCACCGGGCTATAATTTAAGGCTATTCAACCTTGCCACACCGGACTCGTGACGCCCGGGTGGCTAATCCCAAAAGGAGCGTCAATGCGTCATTACGAAATCGTCTTCATCGTCCACCCGGACCAGAGCGAACAAGTGCCGGCCATGATCGAGCGCTACAAGCAGCTCGTGACCTCGCAGAACGGCAACGTTCACCGCGTGGAAGACTGGGGCCGTCGCCAGATGGCCTACATGATCCAGAAGCTGGCCAAGGCTCACTACGTTTGCCTGAACATCGAATGCGGCAAGGACACGCTGGCTGAACTGGAACACGCGTTCAAGTTCAACGATGCCGTGCTGCGCCACCTGATCGTGCAGACCAAGAAGGCTGAAACCGCTCCTTCGCCGATGATGAAGGAAGTGCAGCGCGAAGAAGCCCGCAAGGCCGCGCAAACGACCACCGAAGGCCAGGCCGCCTGAGTGCGGACTGCGGTGCGAGCCCTGGCTGACAGCGTCGGCCGCGGCAGCACGAATGGCAAACAGCAAGAGGCCCCGCGTTGAACCAGCTTCGGCTTGCCGCCACCCTGGCGGAACGCGATGCCCTGCGCTATACCCCGGCCGGGGTGCCCGTCGTGAACTGCATCTTGCAGTACAGCGGCGAGGCAGTCGAGGCGGAAACGCCGCGCCAGGTCGAGTTTGCCATTGCAGCGATGGGGATCGGGCCGGTTGGCCAGCGGCTTGAGCGATTGCCGCTCGGCACGCTGCTCGACTGCGAAGGATTCCTCGCCCGCAGGCACCGCAACAGCAAGGCTCTCGTCTTTCACATCACCGGATGTAAAGCATTCGCAAAGGATTGAATCATGGCATTCATCAAACGTGACAACAAGAACAAGAAGCGCTTCCAGCAACAGAACCCGCTGTTCAAGCGCAAGCGCTTCTGCCGCTTCACCGTGGCTGGCGTGGAACAGATCGACTACAAGGATCTGGACACCCTGAAGGACTTCATCGGCGACAACGGCAAGATCACGCCGGCCCGCCTGACCGGTACCAAGGCTCACTATCAGCGTCAGCTGGATACGGCCATCAAGCGCGCGCGTTTCCTCGCGCTGATGCCGTACACCGACCTGCACAAGAACTGATAGGCCCTAGGTCCGTAACGGAGAGAACACGATGCAAGTCATTCTGCTGGAAAAAGTCATCAACCTGGGCAACCTGGGTGACATCGTCAAGGTGAAGGACGGTTACGCCCGTAACTTCCTGATCCCGTCGAAGAAGGCGCGCCGCGCCACGCAAACCGCGATCGGCGAATTCGAAGTCAAGCGCGCCGAGCTGGAAAAGGCCGCTGCCGAGAAGCTGGCCGCCGCGCAAGCCGAAGGCGAGAAGCTGAACGGCCTGACCGTCCAGATCAGCCAGAAGTCGGGTGTTGACGGCCGTCTGTTCGGCTCGGTCACCAACGCCGACATCGCCGTGGCCCTGGAAGGCCAAGGCTTCAAGGTCGAGAAGGCTCAGGTTCGCCTGCCGAACGGCCCGCTGAAGATGGTGGGCGACCACCCGATCAGCGTCGCGCTGCACACCGACGTCGTGGTCGACGTGACCGTGTCGGTGCTGGGCGAGCAGGTCTAAGACCGGCGCAGCGACGCCGCGCTGCGGCGCCGCCCCGAAGCACTGCAAGCAGAAAAGGCAGGAGCCCTGGCTCCTGCCTTTTTTTGTTGCCCGCTTGCGCTGGCTGGCGGGTGTCGTGCAAATGTCCGGTGTAGTGCGTCCTCCAGCCGCGTCACGCCTTATAATCCCTCCCCATGAACGCGCCCGTCGCCGACCCCCAACTCGATAACCTCAAGGTCCCGCCGCATTCCATTGAAGCCGAGCAGTCGGTGCTCGGTGGCCTGCTGCTGGACAATGCCGCCTGGGACCGCATTGCGGACTTCCTTTCGGAGGCGGATTTCTACCGCTTCGACCACCGGATGATCTTCCAGAGCATCGCCCGGTTGATCTCGGCCACCAAGCCGGCCGACGTGATCACGGTCTACGAAATGCTGCAGGTTGCGGGCAAGGCCGAGGAAGTTGGCGGGCTGGCGTACCTGAATTCGCTGGCACAGAACACGCCCAGCGCGGCCAATATCCGTCGCTATGCGGAGATCGTGCGCGAGCGTGCGGTGCTGCGCAAGCTGGTCACCGTGGCCGACGACATCGCCTCGGCCGCCTTCGCGCCCAAGGGGCGGGAAGTCCGCGAGCTGCTGGACGAAGCCGAATCCAAGGTGTTTGCGATTGCCGAAGAGGGCGCGCGCGGCCAGGCAGGCTTCCAGGAAATCCAGCCGCTGCTGACGCAGGTGGTGGAGCGCATCGACGAGCTTTACCATCGCGACAGCACCAGCGACGTGACCGGCGTGCCCACGGGCTTCGTGGACCTGGACCGGATGACCAGCGGCATGCAGGGCGGCGACCTGATCATCGTGGCGGGCCGCCCCTCGATGGGTAAGACCGCGTTCTCGCTGAACATCGGCGAGCATGTGGCGGTGGAGCAGGGCCTGCCGGTGGCGGTGTTCTCGATGGAAATGGCCGGCACGCAGCTGGCCATGCGTATGCTGGGCTCGGTCGGCCGGCTGGACCAGCACCGGCTGCGTACCGGCCGCCTGCTGGATGAAGACTGGCCACGCCTGACGCATGCCATCCAGCGCATGAACGATGCACAGCTGTTCATCGATGAGACCCCGGCGCTGAATCCGATGGAACTACGGGCACGCTCGCGCCGCCTGGCGCGCCAGTGCGGGCAGCTCGGCCTGATCATCATCGACTACCTGCAGCTGATGTCGGGCTCCGGCGGCGGTGAGAACCGCGCGACGGAAATTTCAGAAATTTCCCGTTCGCTGAAGGGGCTGGCCAAGGAACTCAACTGCCCGGTGATCGCGCTGTCGCAGCTGAACCGAAGCCTGGAACAGCGCCCCAACAAGCGTCCGGTGATGTCCGACCTGCGCGAATCCGGCGCTATCGAACAGGATGCCGACGTGATCCTGTTCATCTACCGCGACGAGGTCTACAACCCCGATTCGCAGGACAAGGGCACCTCCGAAATCATTATCGGCAAGCAGCGTAACGGTCCGATCGGCACGGTGCGGCTGACTTTCCTGGGCCAGTTCACCAAGTTCGACAACTTCACTGGCGGCCCGGCGTTCTTCGACAACGACACCTGACGAAGTCAAGCCCGCCCGCGAGATCGCGCCGCGGGCCGTCTCGTTTGTGCCAAATCGGCGGGCAATGTCCGCGTAACCCTGTAAAATGTTGCGCTTTGATGACAGCCGCCCACCCGGCGGCTGTCTTGCTTCGCGTTCAATCCATCTGCAACACATCAGCAGCGCCACACGCGCCGCCTTAAGGAACATTCCATGTTCGGCCGATTCATGCCCACCGAGGGCAAGTTCTTCGAATATTTCAACCAGCACGCCGACTGCGCGGTGACCGCCGCCCACGAGCTCCAGGCCCTGGTCAACGACCTGCCCAACGCCGAGGCGCATGCCCGCCGCGTCCAGGCCACCGAGAAGAAGGCCGACCGGATCACGCACGACACCATCGACCTGCTGCACAAGACCTTCATCACGCCGCTGGACCGCGACGAGATCCACAAGCTCATCACGACCATGGATGACATCCTGGACCTGATGGAAGACGTGGCCGAGACCATCTCGCTGTACGACGTGACCAACCTGACCGAAGAGGCGTTGCGCCTGGCCGCGATCTGCGTGCAGTGCTGCGATCAGGTCAAGATCGCGGTGGGCCTGCTCGAGGACATGGGGAACGCCAGCACCATCCTGAAGACCGCCCAGCAGATCGACCAGCTCGAGTCCGAGGCCGACCGCGTGATGCGCTCGGCGATGTCGAAGCTGTTCCGCGACGAGACCGATGTGAAGCGCCTGATCAAGCTGAAAGCCATCTACGAACAGCTCGAGACGATCACCGACAAGTGCGAGGACGTCGCCAACATCATCGAAGGCATCGTCCTGGAAAACGCCTGAGGCGGTAATCGGCATGCAGACCATTCAAATGAGCCTGTGGGTGATTGCCCTGCTGGTGGCGCTCGCGCTGCTGTTCGACTTCATGAACGGCTTCCACGACGCGGCCAACTCGATCGCCACGGTGGTATCCACGGGCGTGCTCAAGCCGCACCATGCGGTGGCGATGGCGGCGATGTGCAACGTCGTCGCAATCTTCGTCTTTCACCTGAAGGTGGCGGCTACCGTGGGCACCGGCACCATCGATGTCGGGATCGTCGACCACTACGTAATCTTCGGCGCCTTGGTGGGCGCGATCGCCTGGAACGTCATTACCTGGTACTACGGCATCCCGTCGTCGTCATCGCACGCACTGATCGGCGGGCTGGTGGGCGCGGCGGTGGCCAAGGCCGGCACCGGTGCGCTGGTCGGCAGCGGTCTGCTGAAGACCGTGGCCTTTATCCTGATCTCGCCGTTCCTGGGTTTCCTGCTCGGCTCGATCATGATGGTGATGGTGGGCTGGACCTTCTTCCGCACGCCGCCGTCGCGGGTGGACCGCTGGTTCCGCAGGCTGCAGCTGGTGTCGGCCTCGCTGTACAGCCTGGGCCATGGCGGCAATGACGCGCAGAAGACCATCGGCATCATCTGGATGCTGCTGATCGCCAGTGGCCACGTGATGGCCGGCGGCCAGCCTCCGACGTGGGTGATCGTGAGCTGCTATGTGGCCATCGGCATGGGCACGCTGTTCGGCGGCTGGCGCATCGTGCGCACCATGGGACAGAAGATCACCAAGCTCAAACCGGTGGGCGGCTTCTGTGCCGAGACCGGCGGGGCGCTGACGCTGTTCTTTGCCTCGGCGCTGGGTGTGCCGGTATCGACCACGCATACGATCACGGGAGCTATCGTCGGCGTTGGCTCGGCGCAGAAGATGTCCGCGGTGCGCTGGGGCGTGGCCGGCAACATCGTGTGGGCCTGGGTGCTGACGATTCCGGCATCGGCCTTCATGGCGGCGATCGCATGGTGGATCGGGCGCCATATCCTGTAACGCGGGATTGGACGGTCATGCAAAAAGCCAGGCAGCTGCCTGGCTTTTTGTTTGCCCGCGTGCCGGGCGCTTAGCGGTTAGCGAAGGCGGCGATGGGGTCGTCGTCGTCGGGCAAAGGGGCCGGTTCCGGTACCAGCGGCGCTGGCGCAGGGGCCGGTGTGGCTGGCGGCGGCAGGTTGATCGCGCCGGAGACCACCCGCCGTGCGCCGTTGTAGCGCGAGGCCCAATAGGGCTTGCCCATGTCCTCCAGCCGCACGGTGCCGCCGGACGATGGTGCATGGACAAAGCGGTTCTGGCCGACGTAGATGCCGACATGCGAGTTGGCACGTCCGGTGGTGTTGAAGAACACCAGGTCGCCCGAAGCGACTTCGCTGCGGTCGAGCGCGCTTCCACGGGTGCCCATGGCTTCGGTAGTGCGCGGCAGGTTGACGTTGGCGGCACGGGATACCACATAGCGCACCAACCCGCTGCAATCGAAGCCGGCATCCGGCGTGTTGCCGCCGTAGCGGTACGGCGTGCCGACCAGCGACATCGCCTGGATCGAGATCTCCTCCAGCCCGGCGCTGGGATCGACCATGGGCTTGCCGGGCGTGCGCGGCAAGCTGCCATGGCGAGAGGGTGGGGAACTGGCGCACGCCGCGAGCAGCAGTGCGGTGGCACAGAGCAGCGGCAGGCCTGCCCTGGCGAGCGGCCCCGGCGGGGCGGGAGGACTGGAAGAACTATGGGTACGGCGCAATGGCATCGCTGGATTCCGGTCGCCGGCCTGCCGGCGCACCGGAAACCTTGCCGCTACCAGCGTAGCTGGGCGTTGCGGGTGCCGGTGCTGACCTTGATCGACTTGGGCTGGCCCTTGTAACTGGCTTCGATATTGTAGCTGCCTTCTGGCGCACGTATCAGGCAGCGGGGGCCGGCGGCGCGAAAGGTTGCGACCTCCTGTTCGTCGCGTACCAGCTTGACCGCGACGTCGGACAGGAACTCGCCCGCGGCGCCCTGCGTGAACAGGATACCGATATTGAAATCCTTCTCGCGCGCGGCAAGCGCCTGGCGCTCGTCTTCGGCGACTCCGCCACAGACATAGCTGACCGGGCCCATGGTGCGGATCACCAGGTCGTCAGCCGCGGCGCGCGCCTGGAGCGGGCAGGCCAGGGCCATGGCAGCGCCAATCAGCGCGGCCAGGCGGAGATGCTGTTGGTTCATCGACACGCCTCCAGTGGGGATGCGGGACAACAAGCGGACGTGCGGACATCATAGCCGCATTGCGCTTGCCGCTCACGACAGCGGGTCCGGGCGCCCGCCTGCAAGGCAGGGCGCCCGGGCTGCCGCCCGCGTCAGAGTACGTCGCCGGCGTGGTCGGCCAGGCGCGAGCGCTCGCCGCGCGCCAGTGTGATATGCCCGCTGTGGCTCCAGCCCTTGAAGCGATCCACCACGTAGGTCAGGCCGGACGAACCTTCGGTCAGGTACGGCGTGTCGATCTGCGCGATATTGCCCAGGCAGATGATCTTGGTACCGGGGCCCGCGCGCGTCACCAGCGTCTTCATCTGCTTTGGCGTCAGGTTCTGCGCCTCGTCGATGATGACGAACTTGTTGACGAAGGTGCGGCCGCGCATGAAGTTCATGCTCTTGACCTTGATGCGCGAGCGGATCAGCTCCTGCGTGGCGGCGCGGCCCCAGTCGCCGGCGCTGTCATCGCTCTTCTGCAGCACTTCGAGGTTGTCGTCGAATGCGCCCATCCACGGCTGCATCTTCTCTTCCTCGGTCCCGGGCAGAAAGCCGATGTCCTCGCCGACCGGCACGGTGGCGCGGGTGACGATGATCTCGTTGTAGAGCTTCTGGTCGAGCACCTGCTCCAGCCCAGCCGCCAGTGCCAGCAGCGTCTTGCCGGTACCGGCCTGGCCCAGCAGCGTGACGAAGTCGATATCCGGATTCATCAGCAGGTTGAGCGCGAAGTTCTGCTCGCGGTTGCGCGCGGTCACGCTCCACACATTGTTCTTGTGGTGCGTGTAGTCCTTGAGCGTCTGCAGCAGCGCGGTCTTGCCGTTGATTTCCTTGACCTGCGCATACAGAGGCAGGCTGCCGTCGACCGGTTCCAGGTAGACAAACTGGTTGACCAGGAAAGAGGGCACCAGCGGGCCGGTCAGGCGGTAGAACATTGCGCCGGACTTGGGATCCTGCCAGCTTTCCACGCCCTTGCCGTGCCTGGCCCAGAACTCGCCGGGCAACTGCATCACGCCGGCGTAGAGCAGGTCCTTGTCTTCCAGGACCTGGTCGTTGTAGTAGTCCTCCGCCGGCAGGCCGAGTGCGCGCGCCTTGATGCGCATGTTGATGTCTTTGGACACCAGCACGACCTGGCGCTCGGGGTATTGCTGCTGCAACGCGCTGACCACGCCCAGGATCTGGTTGTCGGCCTTGCCCTGCGGCAGGCCCTCGGGCAGCTTGATATCGTTCAGCCGCGTCTGGAAGAACAGCTTGCCCTGCGCGTCGCGGTTGCCAAGCTTTTCCAGCGGCAAGCCTTCGTCGAGTACGCCGTCGGTGCCGCCCACCAGCGAATCGAGCGTGCGGCTGACCATGCGCGCGTTGCGCGCGACTTCGCTCATGCCCTTCTTGTGGTTGTCCAGTTCTTCGAGCGTCATCATCGGCAGATAGATGTCGTGTTCCTCGAAGCGGAAGAGCGAGGTCGGGTCGTGCATCAGCACGTTGGTGTCGAGCACGAACAGCTTGCTCGGGCCTTCGGCCTTGCGCGCGCGGCGCGAGGTGCCGGCCACGGGCTTGACCAGGCTGACCGGCGGGGCGCTGGCCGTGGGCGCGGGCCCGGCCGGGGTTTCGGTGCTGCGGGCGCGGGTACCACCGGCGGCGCGTGCCTTCACGGCAGGCGCCTTGGCCTCGCCGGTTTCCAGCAATGCCACGCGCTCGAGTGCCGGCACAGGTTTCTTCGACTGTGTGGCGGACTTGGCCTTGGGCACCGCGGAGACCGGAGCGAATTCGCTCGGGTCCAGCAATTGGGCAGGCTTGGCGGGCATGGTAGGCAGCGGCATGCTTGGCTTTCCTTTCAGGGGGACGAGAGAGGGGCTAAGGCGTCCGTGCCGCGACGCGCAACTGCGTCGTGGCCAGCGACCGGGGCATGCATGCGCGAGGCACCCGGCGCGGACAGGCATGAGCGCAAACAAAAAAGCCGCCATGCCTGCATAACAGGGTTGGCGGCTTCTTTGCGGACCGGCGGCACGGCAGGTCCGCGACCGGCCTGTGGCGCGAACCGCCTGGGCCGGGAAGTCGAATCAGCGTGGCATCCGGAATCTGAACTCATTACGGGCCAATGTATCCGAAGGCCCCGGGTTTGGCAATTGGGTTTGCCAACCCTTTGCGGCGCCGGCTGTACGCTGTGTCGCAGGCACGCAAAAACGCGCAAGACCTCAGATGGCGCGCACCAGTTCCAGGATTTCGTCGACATGGTTCGGCACCTTGATGCCGCGCAGCTCGTGCCGCAGGATGCCCTTGCCGTCGATGACAAAGGTGCTGCGCTCGATGCCGCGGTACTCCTTGCCATAAAGCTTTTTCATCTTGATGACATCGAACAGCGAGCACACCGCTTCGTCGGCATCGGAGATCAGTTCGAACGGCAGCTCGAGCTTGGCCTTGAAGTTCTCGTGCGAGCGGATGCTGTCGCGCGAGATGCCGAAGACCTGCACGCCAGCCTTGGTGAAATCGTCATACTGGTCGCGGAAGTTCATGGCCTCCGTGGTGCAACCCGGCGTGTTGTCCTTCGGGTAGAAGTACAGCACCACCGTCTTGCCGCGGAAGTCGGCAAGGCGGAAGGTAGCGTCGCCGGTCATCGGCGCGCTGAAGTCGGGTACGGCCTTGTTGAGACTGATCGTCATTCTTGTGGCTCCTGGGCAAGGGGCAGGGTGATTCGGGAAGGGGGGCTGCCACCTTAGCGGGAGCAGATTGGGGCGCGCACCCGGACTTCAAGCGTGCCGTGGGCTCAACTTGCGTGGGCGCCGGGCGATCCTGCTTCGGCGTCAGGCAGCGTCGGCAGCCGGTTCGAGCAGCAGCACCGCAGCCACCTTGCGGCCCTCGGCCATCAGGATGTTGTAGGTGCGGCAGGCGGCCTGCATGTCCATCGCGTCGACGCCCACATGGCGGCGCGAAAGCGACGCGGTCAGGCGCGGATGCGGGAAGCGCAGGCGGGAGCCTGTGCCGAGCAGCACGACTTCGGGCCCGAGTTCGGCCAGTTGCTCGAAATGAACCGGCTCCAGGTCTTCGAAGCGGCTCACCGGCCAGGGCCGGATCTCGCCTTCTGGCATGACCAGGATCGAGGTGGTGTGGCGGACGAGGTTGATCTCGATGTAGTCAGGCCCATAGGCCGTGACGGTATTCAGCGACGGGGTCTGGTCGGCGTGGAGTTTCACTTGGGGGCCTCTGCGGCGACCGCCGCCGGTTGCCTGGCCGGCCCGTGGGGCGGATGGCCGACAGCGCGGGCGGTCGTGGTGTGACGGGCAGGACAGGCGCAGGGGCGGGCACTGGCCCGCAGTCGCTTGCCGTACGCGCCGCTGGCGTACGCTGCAATGCAAGAATCCCTGCCGAAGTCTGTCA
The DNA here is from genome assembly GCF_017815025.1 of Cupriavidus phytohabitans. Taxonomy (NCBI): domain Bacteria; kingdom Pseudomonadati; phylum Pseudomonadota; class Betaproteobacteria; order Burkholderiales; family Burkholderiaceae; genus Cupriavidus; species Cupriavidus phytohabitans. The sequence goes on along the minus strand of NZ_JAGIQB010000009.1, from coordinate 26,187 downwards.
TAATCCGATAAATTATAGCTTTTGCCTCCCTGTTTGCCACGCCCGGGCCACGTCCGCGTTGCATTGCAGCGGACGGTGCCTCCGCGTTCGTTCAGATTTAGCCAGATATTCTGCCCGGTGCCGCCGACGCGGCACACTATCCCTGCCCGACAGCCTGCCCCGACATTGCCGTGAAACCCATCCAGAAATCCAACAAACTCAATAACGTTTGCTACGACATCCGCGGTCCGGTGCTGGAAAAGGCCAAGCAGATGGAGGAAGAAGGGCACAAGATCATCAAGCTGAATATCGGCAACCTGGCCGTATTCGGATTTGACGCGCCGGAAGAGATTCAGCAGGACATGATGCGAAACCTGCCGAATTCGGCAGGTTATTCCGATTCCAAGGGCATTTTCGCTGCACGTAAGGCGATCATGCACTATACCCAGCAAAAAAATATCGAAGGCGTTGGCCTGGACGATATTTATGTCGGCAACGGCGCCTCCGAACTGATCGTGATGGCGGTCAACGCGCTGCTCAACACCGGCGACGAAGTGCTGGTGCCGGCGCCCGACTACCCGCTGTGGACGGCCGCGGTCAGCCTGTCGGGCGGCACGCCGGTGCACTATATCTGCGACGAGGCCAACGAGTGGATGCCCGATCCGGCCGATATCCGCGCCCGCATCACGCCGCATACCAAGGCCATCGTCATCATCAACCCGAACAACCCCACCGGGGCGCTGTATTCGGATGAGCTCCTGCTCGAGATCGTTTCCATCGCGCGCGAGCACGGCCTGATCATCTTCGCCGACGAGATCTACGACAAGGTCCTGTACGACGGCGTCACCCACACCTCGATCGCCTCGCTGTCGACCGACGTGCTGACGGTGACCTTCAACGGCCTGTCCAAGAACTACCGCTCGTGCGGCTACCGCGCAGGCTGGATGGTGGTGTCGGGCGACAAGCGCCCGGCCATCGACTACATCGAAGGCCTGAACATGCTGTCGTCGATGCGCCTGTGCGCCAACGTGCCGGGCCAGTGGGCGATCCAGACCGCGCTGGGCGGCTACCAGAGCATCAACGACCTGGTTGCGGAAGGCGGGCGCCTGCGCCGCCAGCGCGACCTGGCCTATGAATTGATCACCGCGATCCCGGGCGTGACCTGCGTCAAGCCCAAGGCAGCGCTGTACCTGTTCCCGAAGCTGGACCTGTCGATGTACCCGGTGCAGGACGACCAGGAGTTCATCTATGAACTGCTGCAGGAGTCCAAGGTGCTGCTGGTGCAAGGCTCCGGCTTCAACTGGGCCAAGCCCGACCATTTCCGCATCGTGTTCCTGCCGCACGAGGAAGACCTGCGCGAGGCCATCAACCGCATCGCGCGCTTCCTCGAGGCGTACCGAAAACGCCACGGCAAGGCAGCGGCCTGATTTCGCGGGCCGCGCCGCAACCCATCCTTAGCAACTCAGAAGATTGTCCATGAACCCCATCAAAGTTGGCCTGCTCGGCATCGGTACCGTCGGTAGCGGCACGTTCAACGTGCTCAAGCGCAACCAGGAAGAAATTCGTCGCCGCGCCGGCCGCGGCATCGAGATTGCCGTGGTGGCCGATCTCAACACCGAACGCGCGCGCGAACTGACCAACGGGGAAGTGGAGATCGTCAGCGACGCCAACGAGGTCGTCAACCGCCCCGACATCGACATCGTCATCGAACTGATCGGCGGCTACGGCGTGGCGCGCGAACTGGTGCTCAAGGCCATCGAAAACGGCAAGCACGTGGTCACCGCCAACAAGGCGCTGCTGGCCGTGCATGGCAACGAGATCTTCGAAGCCGCGCGCAAGAAGGGCGTGATCGTGGCCTTCGAGGCCGCGGTCGCCGGCGGCATCCCCATCATCAAGGCGCTGCGCGAGGGCCTGACCGCCAACCGCATCCAGTGGATCGCCGGCATCATCAACGGCACCACCAACTTCATCCTGTCCGAGATGCGCGACAAGGGCCTGGATTTCGACGTGGTCCTGAAGGAAGCGCAGCAGCTGGGCTATGCCGAGGCCGATCCCACGTTCGACATCGAGGGCGTCGATGCCGCGCACAAGGTCACGCTGATGAGCGCGATCGCGTTCGGCATGCCGGTGCAGTTCGACAAGGCCCACGTGGAAGGCATCACCAAGCTGTCCGCCACCGACATCAAGTACGCCGAGGAACTGGGCTACCGCATCAAGCTGCTGGGCATCACGCGCCGCCGTGAAGACGGCGTGGAGCTGCGCGTGCATCCGACGCTGGTGCCGGCCTCGCGCCTGATCGCCAACGTGGAAGGCGCGATGAACGCCGTGCTGGTGCAGGGCGACGCCGTGGGCGCGACGCTGTACTACGGCAAGGGCGCCGGCGCCGAGCCGACCGCCTCGGCCGTGATCGCCGACCTGGTCGACGTGACCCGCCTGCACACCGCCGACCCGAACCACCGCGTGCCGCACCTGGCGTTCCAGCCGGACGAGCTGTCGAGCGTGCCGGTGCTGCCGATCGAAGAGATCAACAGCTCGTACTACCTGCGCATGCGCGTGGCCGACGAGACCGGCGTGCTGGCCGAGATCACCCGCATCCTGGCCGAGGGCGGCATCTCGATCGACGCCATGCTGCAGAAGGAATCGCGCGAAGGCGAGCCGCAGACCGACATCATCATCCTCACGCACATCACGCGCGAGAAGCACGTCAACGCCGCCATCGCCAAGATCGAGGCGCTGCCGACCGTGCTGTCCGCCGTGACGCGCCTGCGCATGGAAGAACTGAACTAAGCGCAGCTACCGTACCGCACACATGAAATACCAGTCGACCCGCGGCCATGACATGCCGCAATCGTTCTCCGAGATCCTGCTCGGCGGCCTGGCCCCGGATGGCGGCCTGTACCTGCCGAAACAGTATCCGCAAGTCACGGCCGACGAGCTGGAGGCCTGGCGCAAGCTGCCATATGCCGACCTGGCTTATGAAATCCTGCGCAAGTTCTGCGACGACATTCCCGCCGAGGACCTGCGCGCGCTGACGCGCAAGACCTACACCGCCGAGGTGTACTGCAACGCGCGCGAGGGCGACAACACCGCCGACATCACGCCGCTGCGCACGCTGGGCGAAGAGGGCGGCACGAAGCTGCAACTGCTGGGCCTGTCCAACGGCCCGACGCTGGCCTTCAAGGACATGGCGATGCAGCTGCTCGGCAACCTGTTCGAGTACGCGCTCGCCCGCGCCGGCCAGGAGCTGAACATCCTCGGCGCCACCTCCGGCGACACCGGCAGCGCCGCCGAATACGCGATGCGCGGCAAGCGCGGCATCCGCGTGTTCATGCTGAGCCCGCACCGCAAGATGAGCGCGTTCCAGACCGCGCAGATGTTCAGCCTGCAGGACCCCAACATCTTCAACATCGCCATCGAAGGCGTGTTCGATGACGCCCAGGACATCGTCAAGGCCGTCTCCAACGACCACGATTTCAAGGCGAGCCAGAAGATCGGCACGGTCAACTCCATCAACTGGGCGCGCGTGGTGGCCCAGGTGGTGTACTACTTCAAGGGCTGGCTCCTCGCGACCGATGGCCCCGGCCAGAAGGTGTCGTTCTGTGTGCCGTCGGGCAACTTCGGCAATGTCTGCGCCGGCCATATCGCGCGCATGATGGGCCTGCCCATCGACAAGCTGGTGGTCGCCACCAATGAGAACGATGTGCTCGACGAGTTCTTCCGCACCGGCGCCTACCGCGTGCGCAAGTCGTCCGAGACCTACCACACCTCCAGCCCGAGCATGGACATCTCCAAGGCCTCGAACTTCGAGCGCTTCGTGTTCGACCTGCTGGGCCAGGACGCCGGCAAGCTGGCCGCGCTGTTCCGCGACGTGGACGAGAAGGGCGGCTTCGACCTGTCGGGCACGCCGGAATTCGACCGCATCCGCGGCGAGTTCGGCTTTGTCTCGGGCCGCAGCACGCACGAGGACCGGGTGGCGACCATCCGCGACATGTCGTCGCGCTATGGCATCACCATCGATACCCACACCGCCGATGGCGTCAAGGTGGCGCGAGAGCATCTCAGTGCCGGCGTGCCGATGGTGGTGCTGGAAACCGCGCTGCCGGCCAAGTTCGCCGACACCATCCGCGAGGCGCTTGGGCACGAGCCGGAGCGTCCGGCCAGGTTCGAAGGCATCGAGAGCCTGCCGCAGCGCTTTGAAGTGATGCCGGCCGACGCCGCCAAGGTCAAGGCCTATATCGCCGGCCACACCGGCCTGTAAGCGCGTCGGCGCCATGGGCACGCTGCGGCACCGCGGCGTGCCGTGTCCGCGCCAACTCGCTACAATCTGGCTGCGGGCCCGATGCTCGGCCCCCGTATTGCTTTCCCCCTCATGGGTGGAGGCAATACGCGGGCCGTTTTTCATGGGCAGCCAACCCTCTTCGCACACTGTGCACATCGCACCATGACCCAAGCCGCAGCACCTTCCCGTCCCCCGATGCTGACCATGGCCCAGGCGCTCGATGCGCTGCTGTCGGCCGCGCGCCCGCTGGCGCAGGCGGAGCAGGTCGACACGCTTGACGCCAACGGCCGCGTGCTGGCCGCGCCCGTGACCAGCACGCTGCGCGTGCCGCCGGCGGACAACACTTCGATGGATGGCTACGCCATGCGCGCCGCCGACATCCCGGCAGGGGGTACGCGGCTGCGCGTGTCGCAGCGGATTCCGGCGGGGCATGTCGGTTCCGAACTGCAGCCCGGCACGGCCGCGCGCATCTTCACTGGCGGCCTGATCCCGCCGGGTGCCGACGCGGTCGTGATGCAGGAGCAATGCACGGCCGAAGGCGAGGACGTGATCGTCAACCATGTGCCGCAATCCGGTGAATGGATCCGGCGCGCGGGTGAGGACATCGAGGCCGGCAGCGTGATCCTGCCCGCGGGCACGCGGCTGACGCCGCAGGGGCTGGGCCTGGCCGCGTCGGTCGGCCAGGCGAAGCTGGACGTGGTGCGCCGCGTGCGCGTCGCGGTGTTCTTCACCGGCGATGAACTGGCGATGCCGGGCGAGCCGCTCAAGCCGGGCGCGATCTACAACTCGAATCGCTTCACGCTGCGCGGCTTGCTGGAAAACCTGGGCTGCGAGGTCAGCGACTTCGGCATCGTGCCCGATACGCTGGCGGCTACGCGGGAGACGCTGCGCCGTGCGGCGCAGGGGCACGACCTGATCATCACTTCGGGCGGGGTGTCGGTCGGCGAGGAAGACCATATCAAGCCCGCGGTCGAAGCCGAAGGGCGCCTGGACATGTGGCAGATCGCGATCAAGCCGGGCAAGCCGCTGGCGTTCGGCCAGGTCACCGGCGCGGGCGCCAACCCGGCGTTCTTCCTGGGATTGCCGGGCAACCCGGTGTCGAGCTTCGTCACCTTCCTGCTGTTCGTGCGTCCTTTCATCCTGCGCCTGCAGGGCGTGGCCGACGTGGCGCCGCGCCGCCTGCCGCTGCGCGCCGATTTCGAGCTGAAGAAGGGCGACCGCCGCAACGAGTTCCTGCGCGCGCGCATCAACCGCGAAGGCGGACTGGACCTGTTCTCCAACCAGAGCTCCGGCGTGCTCACGTCCACGGTATGGGGCGACGGGCTGATCGACAACCCGCCCAACCAGGCCATCGCGCGCGGCGATACCGTGCAGTTCATCCCGTTTGACGGCCTGCTTGCATAGCCGGCCCGCATTACCAGCAAGTACACAGAGGTAGTCATGACCATCGAACTACGATTCTTCGCCAGCGTGCGCGAACAGCTCGGCGTGGCCGAGGAGCGCGCCGAGGTGCCGGCCGAGGTGCGCACCGTGGGCGAGCTGCGCCAGTGGCTGCGCCAGCGCGGCGGCGCCTGGGCCGAGACCCTGGCCGAAGGCCGCGCGCTGCGTATGGCCGTCGACCACGCGGTGGCGCGCCCCGATACGGCGATCACCGATGGCTGTGAAGTGGCATTCTTCCCGCCAGTTACCGGAGGCTGAGATGAGCGTCAGGGTTCAGCGCGAGGATTTCGACCTGGGCGCCGAGGTCGCGGCACTGCGCGCCGACAATCCGCAGGTCGGCGCCGTGGCCAGCTTTATCGGCACCGTGCGCGATGTCAGCGAAGGCAGCGCCGTCAGCGCGATGGAGCTGGAGCACTACCCGGGCATGACCGAGAAGGCGCTGGCGCAGATCGAAGCGGCGGCGTGCGCGCGCTGGGAACTGCTGGGCGTCACCATCATCCACCGCGTCGGCCCGCTGCTGCCGCTGGACCAGATCGTGCTCGTCGCGGTCGCATCGAAACATCGCGGCAATGCCTTCGCGGCTTGCGAATTCATCATGGACTACCTCAAGTCCGAAGCGCCATTCTGGAAAAAGGAAGAAACGCCGGAGGGGGCGCGCTGGGTCGACGCCCGCGTGACCGATGAAGACGCGCTGAAGCGCTGGGGTATTACGTCGATCAACGCCAGCGGCGAGGACAAGCCCTGATGGGGCCGTTGGGGTTTGTTGCCGTCGGTGTCGGCGCCGCGGCGGGGGCATGGCTGCGCTGGGGTTTCTCGGTGCTGTGGAATGCGCTCAACCCCGCGCTGCCGTACGGCACGCTGGCCGCCAACCTGCTGGGCGGCTACCTGATCGGGCTGGCCGTCGGTTTTTTCGATACACACGCCGGCCTGCCGCCGGAATGGCGCCTGCTGGCCATCACCGGTTTCCTTGGCGGCCTGACCACATTCTCGACCTTTTCCAGCGAGGTGCTTGCCAACCTGCTTGCCGGCGACTACGGCTGGGCAGCGATGCACCTGCTGCTGCACCTGGGCGGCTCGCTGCTGCTGACCGCGGTGGGGTTCTGGACTTACCGCGTGCTGGCCTGATCCATGAGCGAGCGCAGCACGGCATTGAATGCCTGCGGCTGCTCCATGTGCGGACTGTGGCCAGCGCCGGCGATTACGCCCAGGCCCGCATCGGGCTGCAATGCGTGCGTGGCGATGCCTACCGCCGGCGCATAAAGCCGGCTGGCCTCGCCATAAAGGTGGAACAACGGCACGCGCGCCGCGCGCAGCGTGTCGCGGAAATCCTGCCTCGCCATGTCTTCCCATAGCGCGGCCAGCGTGCCGGCCTCGCAGCTCTCCGCCATCCGCGCAATGTGCTGCATCGCCGCGCCATCGGGGCGCCGTCCTGCCGCCCACAGTCCCAATGCCACCGAAGGCGCCAGCCGCGGCCAGTCCGCGCGGATGCGCGCCGCCATCTGCCTGGCCTGGGCCATGTCGTAATGGCCGTGGAGGCCGTGCGGCCATTGCGGGTCGGTGACCAGCCGGGGCGTCATGTCGATGCTGCCGACCGCTGCCAGTGGACAACCCGGATGGTCACGCAGCAGGCTCCATGCCACCATCGCGCCCATCGACCAGCCGACCACCACCACATCGGACAGTCCGAGATGGCCGGCCAGCGCCGCGGCATCGCGCGCCAGCGCCGCGATGGTGGTGCCGGTGGCGTGCCGCGACAGCCCATGGCCGGCATGGTCGGGCGCAATCACCCGGAATCCCGCCCGCGCCAGCGCGCGCTGGCCGTCGAAGGCTTCGCCGTTGACGGACCAGCCGTGCAACAGCAGCAGCGGCTGGCCGTCGCCGGCTTCGCGCCAGCCCGGCAAGGGGCCATGCGCCGGATGGGTAGCAAAGGGCGGGGCGGGGGCGGTGTCACATGCCGAATCGGGAGCGTCCAAGGACGTGTCTCTCCAGGCGGTGGGTAGGAATTGGTGCAACGGGGGCAGGGTGCCCCTCTATTGACATCCACGCCAGTCAATTTATACGATGAAACATGAATCAGATATCAGGTTTTGCCTGCATATCGGTTCCCGGGATGGCGGCAGGCGCGAGGAGGTGCCTGCGGCGTGACCCGAGGCGGCCGGCATTCCAATGACAAGGCGCGCAGCGCCACCGGAGACAAGATGTCCCAGACCGAGACTGGCGAAGTCGGCGAAGCCCGCGAAGCACCCGACATGGCCCACGCCGGCGGCATATGCCCGCCCAAGACCGCGCGCGGGCAGAAGACCCGCGCGGCGCTGCTGCGCGCCGCGGAAAAAGTGTTCGGCGAGAAGGGTTACTACGCCGCGTCGATCTCCGAGATCACGCAGGAAGCCAAGGTCGCCATGGGCACCTTCTACCTGTACTTCAAGGACAAGGAAGATATTTTCCGCGCGCTGGTCAGCCATATGCTGGAACTGGTGCGCGCCCACCTGCGCAAGCACGTGGCCAATGCCGCCAGCCAGATGGAAGCCGAGCGGCTGGGCCTGAAGGCCTTTCTCTCTTTCGTTTCGCGCCACAAGAACCTGTACCGCATCGTGCTGGACTCGTATTCGGTGGACGAGACCATCTACAGCAGCTACTTCCAGGTCTTTGCCGAACTCTACAGCCGGCGGCTGGAGCGCGCCGAAGAGCAGGGCGAGATCGTCCCCGGCGATGCCGAGGTGCGCGCCTGGTGCCTGATCGGCATCAGCAACTTCCTGGGCATGCGCTACGCACGCTGGAAGCGTCCGGCCTCCATGGAGAAGGTGGTCGATACTGCCTTCGACCTGATCGCCCACGGCCTGCAGCCGCGATGACCATGGCCGCAGGTTCGCTGGTCTTGCTCGAACGCAGGGACGGCGTGGCGCTGCTGCGCCTGAACCGGCCGCAGCGGCACAACAGCCTCGTGCCGGCGCTGCTGGAAGCCTTGCTGGCCGCGCTGGACGAGATCGATGCCGACACGTCGATCCGCGCCGTGGTTCTTACGCATGCCGGGCGCAATTTTTCGACCGGCGGCGACGTCGCGGCCTTCGCGGCGCAAGGCGATGGCATAGCCGCTTACGCCAGCGAGCTGCTCGCGCTGCTGAACCGTTCGATCCTGCGCCTCGCGGCGCTGCGCTGTCCGGTGGTGGCGGCCGTCGAGGGCTGGCTGACCGGCGGCTCGCTTGGACTGGTGCTGGCGTGCGACATGGCCGTGCTGGCGCAGGATGCGCGCATCGCACCGTTCTATACGGTGGTGGGTTTCAGCCCGGACGGTGGCTGGACGGCGATGCTGCCGCAACTGGTCGGTCCGGCACGCTCGCGCGCCTGGCAATTGAACAACACGGTCGTCGCGGCGCCGGATGCCGTCGCGCATGGCCTGGCCTGCGCGCTGTCGGCACCCGGTGCGGCAGAGGCCGATGCAATCGCGCTGGCGCGCGGCCTGGCGGACAAGGTGCCCGGCAGCGTGGCGAGCACCCGCGCGCTGCTGCGCTGGGACGCCGAGGTGCTGGCAGCAGGCCTTGAACGCGAGCGCGCCGCCTTCGTCGCGCAGATTGCCAGGGCGGAGACCGCCGACGGCATGCGCCGCTTCCTTGCCGGGCGAACGCGAGAGTAGCCGGGCAGCAGACATTCCCGCAGTTGCAGCAGGTTCCAGCCCTACCAACACAAAGAGAGCGAACACAGGAGACAGCCATGCAAAGCAACCCCCTCGCCGTACGCGCCCTGGTCATGGCCGCCGGCCTTCTTGCCACCGGCGCCGCGCTGGCCAAGGACATCCGCATCGCCCACGTCTACGACAAGACCGGCGCGCTGGAAGCGTATGCCAAGCAGACCCAGACCGGCCTGCTGATGGGCCTGGAATACGCCACCAACGGCACCATGGCCGTCAACGGCAACAAGCTGGTGGTGATCGAAAAGGATACGCAGGGCAAGCCCGACGTGGCCAAGGCACAGCTTGCTGCCGCCTACAGCGACGACCGCGCCGATATCGCTGTCGGCCCGACCTCGTCCGGTACCGCGCTGGCGATGCTGTCCGTGGCCGAGGAATACAAAAAGGTGCTGCTGGTCGAGCCCGCCGTCGCCGATTCGATCACCGGGGACAAGTGGAACCGCTATATCTTCCGTACCGGCCGCAATTCGTCGCAGGACGCGATCTCCAACGCCGTGGCGCTGGACAAGCCGGGCGTGACCATCGCCACGCTGGCGCAGGACTACGCCTTCGGCCGTGATGGCGTGAAGGCGTTCAAGGGCGCGCTCAAGAACGCGAAGATCGTCCATGAGGAATACCTGCCCACCAACACCACGGACTTCACCGCCGGTGCGCAGCGCTTGTTCGATTCGCTCAAGGACAAGCCCGGCCGCAAGGTGATCTTCATCATCTGGGCCGGTGCCGGCAACCCGTTCAAGATCGCCGATCTCGATCCCAGGCGCTACGGCATCGAGATCGCCACCGGCGGCAACATCCTGCCGGCGATGGCCAGCTACAAGAACTTCCCCGGCATGGAGGGGGCCACGTACTACTACTTCGGCATCCCCAAGAACAAGGCCAACGAGTGGCTGGTGTCGAACCACTACAGCAAGTTCAAGGCGCCGCCCGATTTCTTCACCGCCGGCGGCATGACCGCGGGCATCGCGCTGGTCGAGGCGCTGAAGAAGACCAACGGCGACACCGGCACCGACAAGCTGATCATGGCGATGGAAGGCATGTCGTTCGAGACGCCCAAGGGCAAGATGACCTTCCGCAAGGAAGACCACCAGGCGATGCAGTCGATGTACCACTTCAAGATCAAGGTGGACCCGGCCTTTGCCTGGGGCGTGCCTGAACTCGTGCGCGAGATCAAGCCCGAAGAAATGAACGTGCCCGTGCGCAACCAACGCTGATGAGCGCGCCAGCCTCTTCCGCCCCCTCCGCCCCCTCCGCCCCCTCCGCCCGCTCTGCCGGCCTGCCGGCGTCGCAATCGTCCGCCGCGCAGCGCGGCAAGGCAGCGGCGGCCGGCGCCCGGCCACTGCTCGAGACGCGCGAGCTGACCATCCGCTTCGGCGGCCATGTCGCGGTCAATGCGGTGTCGTGCGCGTTCCGGCCGGGCGAGCTGACCTGCATCGTCGGCCCGAACGGCGCCGGCAAGACCACGTACTTCAACCTGGTCTCGGGGCAGTTGCCGTCCACTGCCGGGCAGATCCTGCTCGACGGCGAGGACGTGACGCGCCTGCCGGTGTCGCAGAGGACCCGGCGCGGCATTGGCCGGGCCTTCCAGCTGACCAGCCTGTTCCCGCAACTCAGCGTGCTGGAGAACGTGCGGCTGGCAGTGCAGGCGCGGCAGCAGCGCGGCATCGACCTGTTCTCGATGTGGACCAGCCACCGCGACGTGCGCGCGCAGGCGCTGGCAATCCTGGAGCGCGTTGCGCTGGCGGGCAAGCAGCACCTGACGGTGGCGTCGCTGCCGCATGGCGACCAGCGCAAGCTGGAGGTCGGCATCCTGCTGGCGCTGCAGCCGCGCGTGTTCATGTTCGACGAACCGACCGCGGGCATGAGCGTGGACGAGGTGCCGGTGATCCTGGACCTGATCCGCGAGATCCGCCAGGACCGCAGCAAGACCGTGCTGCTGGTCGAGCACAAGATGGACGTGGTGCGCTCGCTGGCCGACCGGATCATCGTGCTGCACAACGGCACGCTCGTGGCCGACGGCGATCCGGCCGAGGTGATTGCGTCGCCCGTGGTGCAACAGGCATACCTCGGCATGGCAGAGGAGGAGGGGGGCAACCATGGCTGACGCGCAACTCGCCACGCCGATCCTGCGGCTGCAGGGCGTGCAGACCCATATCGGCCCGTATCACATCCTGCACGGCGTCAGCTTCGACGTGCCGCGCGGCGGCGTGACCATGCTGCTGGGACGCAACGGCGCCGGGAAGACCACCACGCTGCGCACCATCATGGGCTTGTGGCAGGCGAGCGCGGGCACGGTGACCTTCGACGGCACGGACATCACGCGCCACAGCACGCCGTCGATCGCGCAGGCCGGCATCGCCTACGTGCCGGAGAACATGAGCGTGTTCTCGGACCTCACCGTGGCCGAGAACATGCGCCTGGCCGCGCGCAGCGGGGCCATCGACGAGCGGCGGCTGGACTGGGTGTTTCGCATGTTCCCGGCGCTGAAGACCTTCTGGCACCAGCGTGCCGGCGTGCTGTCGGGCGGGCAGAAACAGATGCTGTCGGTGGCGCGCGCGATCATCGAGCCGCGCAAGCTGCTGATCGTCGACGAGCCCACCAAGGGGCTGGCACCCGCGATCATCCAGAACATGATCCACGTATTCCGCGAGCTGAAGCAGACCGAAGTATCGATCCTGCTGGTGGAGCAGAACTTCAACTTGGCGAAGTCGGTGGGAGATACGGTGGCGGTGATGGATGATGGACGCACCGTGCATGCGGGGACGATGGCGGCGCTGGCGGGCGATGAGGGGCTGCAGCAGCAATTGCTGGGGCTGTCGCTGGCGGCGCACCAGTAGCCAGGACGCTTCGACGAGACCGATTGTTTGCTCCCTCTCCCGCAAGCGGGAGAGGGAGCACACCGAACGCGGAGAGTCAGCCGCGGCAGGACGGAGACCCATGACAACTTCAACGACCTTACCCACCGCACCGCCGGCGGCCCTGCCCAGGGTCCGGCTCGACTGGACCCCGCTGGCCCTGGCGCCGCTGCTGATGCTGCTGGCCTTCCCGCTGGTCGGCAGTCCTTCCACCTGGCTCACGCTGACTATCGCCGGGCTGGCGATGGGGATGATCATCTTCGTGGTGTCCTCCGGCCTGACGCTGGTCTTCGGCCTGATGGACGTGCTCAACTTCGGCCACGGCGCCTTCATCGCGCTGGGAGCCTACGTGGCGGCATCGGTGCTGCTGCCGATGGCCGGCTGGGTGGAGGCGGACAGCCTCGCGCAGAACCTGGCGGTCTTCGCGCTGGCGATCGCTGCCGCCATGGTCGCGGCCGGCGCGGTAGGCCTCTTCTTCGAGCGCGTGGTGGTGCGCCCGGTCTACGGCCAGCACCTGAAGCAGATCCTGATCACAATGGGCGGCATGATCGTCGCCGAGCAGCTGATCAAGGCGATCTGGGGCCCGGAAACCATCGCGCTGCAGGTGCCCACCACCTTCCGCGGCGCGGTGCTGCTTGGGGATGCCGCGATCGAGAAGTACCGGCTGATCGCGATGGTGCTCGGGCTGGTGATCTTCATCGCGATGCTGCTGCTGCTCAACCGCACCCGCATCGGCCTGCTGATCCGCGCCGGCGTGGAGAACCGCGAGATGGTCGAGGCGCTCGGCTACCGCATCCGCCGGCTGTTCATCGGCGTGTTCGTGGCTGGCGCCGGCCTGGCCGGGCTGGGCGGCGTGCTGTGGGGCCTGTACCAGCAGAACATCACCGCGGCGATCGGGGCGCAGGTCAATGTGCTGATCTTTATCGTCATCATCATCGGCGGGCTGGGCTCGACCACGGGCTGCTTCGTCGGCGCGTTGCTGGTCGGCCTGATGGCGAACTACACCGGCTTCCTGTTCCCGAAGGTTGCGCTGTTCTCCAACATCCTGCTGATGATGCTGATCCTGCTGTGGCGCCCGCAAGGGCTGTTCCCGGTGGCACGGCGCTGATCGGAGCGACACGACCATGATCCGACTTCTCTCCGGCGACCTGCCACGCAGCCGCGTGCTGACCGTAATCCTGCTGCTGATCCTGTTGGCGCTGGCCTGCGCGCCGTTCGCCTTCCCCGGCGCGCGGGCGCTGAACATGGCGGCCAAGATCTGCATCTTCGTGGTGCTGGTAGCCAGCTATGACCTGCTGCTCGGCTACACCGGCATCGTCTCGTTCGCGCATACGATGTTCTTTGGCATCGGCGGCTATGGTGTGGCCATTGCCATGTCGCGGATGGAGCCGGGCTGGGGCGCGCTCGCCGTGGGCGCCGTGGGCGCGCTGGCGGTCTCGGCGCTGCTGGCTTTCCTGATCGGCCTGTTCTCGCTGCGCGTGCGCGCGATCTTCTTCGCGATGATCACGCTGGCGGTGGCGACTGCCTTCGCCACGCTGGTTTCGCAGTTGTCGGAATGGACCGGCGGCGAGGACGGGCTGACCTTCAAGGTGCCCGAGGTGCTGCGCCCGGGCTTCTCGATCGGCGAGGCCGAACTGCTGGGCGTGCCCCTGACCGGCAAGCTGCTGAGCTATTACGTGGTGTTCGCCGGCGCGCTGGTGTTGTTCCTGGCGCTGCTGCGCATCGTCAACTCACCCTTCGGCCGCGTGCTGCAGGCGATCCGCGAGAACGACTTCCGTGCCGAGGCCATTGGCTACCGCACTGTGGTTTACCGCACAGTGTCGACGGTATTGTCTGCGATGTTCGCCACGCTGGCCGGGGTGCTGATGGCGGTGTGGCTGCGCTATAACGGTCCTGATACGTCGCTGTCGTTCGAAATCATGGTCGACATCCTGCTGATCGTGGTGATCGGCGGCATGGGCACCCTCTACGGCGCGGTGATCGGCACGGTGCTGTTCCTGGTGGCGCAGACCTACCTGCAGGACGTGATGAAACTGGCCAGCGACGCCACCGCGGCGCTGCCGCTGCTGTCGTCGCTGCTGCATCCGGACCGCTGGCTGCTGTGGCTGGGGCTGCTGTTTATCCTCAGCGTCTACTATTTCCCGCAGGGCGTGGTGGGGCGGCTGCGCGGCAATCGTGCCGTGCAGGACGTGGCAACCTGAACGGAGGCCCGCGCAATGTACGTGATCGACTGGCTGCACAAGAACGCACAGCACACTCCCGACAAGGTCGCGCTGGTAGACGTGGAAAGCGGGCGCCGGGTGACCTATCGCCAGTTCGACGAACGCGCCAGCCGCTTCGCCGAATACCTGGCGGAAGGCCTGCAACTGGCACCAGGCACGCGCGTCGCCGTGCTGGCGCACAACAGCTCCGACTATTTCGAGATGCTGTACGGCTGCGCCAAGGCCGGCATGGTGATGGTGTGCCTGAACTGGCGCCTGCCCGCTGCGGAGCTGTTGCCGATCCTGCAGGACTGCACGCCCGAGGTGCTGGTAGCCGGCGACGGCTTCCTGGCCGTGGCCGCCGAACTGGCGCGCACCGTGCCGCTGCGCGCGGTCCTGCATCTTGCCGACGACGAGGCGGCCGATGTACCCGGTGGCTGGACCGAATACGAAGCGGTGCTCGACGCCGCTTCGGGCCGCATCATCGAGATGCCGTGCCGCGACGAGTCCGAGGTCTGGCACCTGCTGTACACCTCCGGCACCACCGGCAAGCCCAAGGGCGTGATCCAGACCTATGGCATGGTGTTCTTCAACGCCGTCAACGCCATGCTGGCCAACAAGATCACGCGCGACGACGTATTCCTGAACGTGCTGCCGTTCTTCCATACCGGCGGCCTGAACCTGTATGCCAACCCGGTGCTGCACGCCGGCGGCACGGTGCACATCATGCGGCAGTTCGAGCCGCAGGTCGTGCTGGACCGGCTCGACAGCAAATCGGGCGAGGGCATCACCATGTTCTTCGCGGTGCCGGCGGTCTACCTGTTCCTGAGCCAGCACGCGGGCTTCGCGCAGGCGGACTTCTGCGGCGTGCGCAACATGTCGGCGGGCGGCTCGCCGGTGCCGCGGCCGCTGCTGGAAGCCTACCTGGCCAAGGGCGTCACCATCTGCTTCGGCTTCGGCATGACCGAAACCGGTCCCACGGTCTTTGTCTGCGACGAAGACACCGCGCGCCGCAAGATCGGCACCATCGGCAAGCCGGTGGGGTCGATGCTGACGCGCATCGTCGACCCGCGGGGCCATGACGTCGCACCCGGCGCGCGCGGCGAACTGCTGATCAGGGGACCGGGAGTCACACCCGGCTACTGGAACCTGCCGGAAGCGACCGCCAACGCGATCCGCGACGGCTGGCTGCATTCCGGCGACATCGCCTGGCGCGACGATGAGGGCGACTACTACATCGTCGACCGCGCCAAGGACATGTATATCTCCGGCGGCGAGAACGTCTATCCCGCCGAGGTCGAGAACGTGTTGTTCCAGCTGCCGGGCGTGGCTGAGGCCGCCGTGATCGGCACGCCGGACGAACGCTGGGGCGAGACCGGCATGGCGCTGGTGGTGCTGCGCGCTGGCGCCACGCTCGATGCAGCGCAGGTCATCGCCCATTGCAAGGCGCAGCTCGCCGGCTACAAGGTGCCGCGCCACGTGCGCTTTGTCGACGCCTTGCCGCGCACGCCATCCGGCAAGGTGGAAAAGCACAGGCTGCGCGCCAGGTTTGCCGGCTGAGGCGCCACGTTTTGCCATAAGCATTTCCCGCAGTTCCCCCGCAGTTCCGCAGTCCGCAGTCCGCAGTCTCCGCTGTTCTCCATTGACGTTCGTCTCTACCGCCCCGACACGGGCGACAGAAGGAGGGTGACATGCATTCCAGGCAGTTTCCGCCGCAGCAAGAAAGCCGCCTGCGCCGCACGGCGTTCGCCATCGCAGCCGCGATGCTGGCCGCCGCCTGCGGCTCGGGCGATGACAACAATGGCAGCGGCAGCAACCCCAACACCAAGCCTGCATATATCGGCACGGTCACCATCAACAGCTACAACGGCAGCAGCGACGACCTGCTGACCGCGGGGCTGGGCAAGGACGGACTCGCCAGCGCCACCGCGCCGGTGCCGACCAATGCCACCGCGCCGACCGCGGCGGAACTGCGCCGCTATGCGATCTACGCCAACTACCGCGCCATCGTGGATACGACCGCGGCTGGCGGCTATGGCTCGCTGTATGGCCCCAACGTGGACGCGCAGGGCAATGTCACCGGCTCTGAAGGCAAGATCGCCGGCGTGGAATACCTGGCGTTCTCGGACGACGGCACAGGCCAGCAGAACGTGACCATGCTGGTGCAGATCCCGGCCAGCTTCGACACCGCCAGGCCGTGCGTGATCACCGCGACGTCTTCGGGCTCGCGCGGCGTGTACGGCGCCATTGCCACCGGCGAATGGGGGCTGAAGCGCGGCTGCGCGGTCGCCTATACCGACAAGGGCACTGGTGCCGCGCCGCACGACCTGGATACCGACACCGTGCCGCTGATAGACGGCACCCGCGCCACGCGCGCCGCCGCCGGCAAGAATGCGCAGTTCGCCGCGCCCGCCGGCGCCACGTCGCTGGCGGACTTCACCGCCGCCAGCCCGCACCGGCTCGCGTTCAAGCACGCGCATTCGCAGCGCAATCCGGAGAAGGACTGGGGCAAGTTCACGCTGCAGGCGGTCGAGTTCGCGATCTGGGCGATCAACGACCGCTTCGGCGCCGTGTCCGCCAATGGCACGCGCCAGCGCAGCATGGACAAGGACAAGATCCTGGTGATTGCGTCGAGCGTGTCAAACGGCGGCGGCGCCGCGGTGGCCGCGGCCGAGCAGGATGCCGATGGGTTGATCGACGGCGTCGCCGTGGGCGAGCCCAACCTCAACATGCCGCCGGACACGGGCGTCGTGGTGCGGCGCGGCGGCGTGCAGGTCCTGTCCTCGGGCCGCACGCTGTATGATTACACCAGCACGGCCAACCTGCTCCAGCACTGCGCCGCGCGCACCACCGCGCTGACGCAGTCCCCCTTCTACGACAACCCGACCATGGCGCCATTCTTCGCCGCGCGCTGCACCACGCTCGCGGAAAAGGGCCTGGTCACCGGCACCAATACCAGCGAGCAGAGCGCCAGCGCGCTGCAGGTCCTGCATGAAGCGGGCTGGGAGTCCGAATCCGATGACCTGCACCCGTCGCTGGCCGCATTCGACACGGCTGCCGCGATTACCGTGACCTATGCCAACGCCTACGCGCAGGCGAGCGTGACCGACAAGCTTTGCGGCTACAGCTTCGCCAATACGCTGACAGATCTGAAGCCGGCCGCGATTGCCCCCGCGGCGCTGGCATCGATGTTCGCCACGGGCAACGGCATCCCGCCGCAGCCGCCGTCGGTGCAGCTGATCAACGACCTCGACCCGACGCACGGACCGTACCTGAACCTGGTTTCGGTGTCGGCATCGAACGGCCGCACCGACCTCAACTACGATGGCGCCGATTGCCTGCGCAAGCTGCTGGCCGGCAGCGACGCCGCGGCGCGCGCACTGCAGGCGGGCCAGGCGCTGACGCTGCGCAACGGCAACCTGCGCGGCAAGCCGGCGGTGATCGTGCATGGCCGCAGCGACGGCCTGCTGCCGGTGAACCATACCTCGCGCCCGTACCTGGGGCTGAACCGGCAGCAAGAGGGCGTGACCAGCAAGCTGTCGTACATCGAAGTGGAGAATGCCCAGCATTTCGATGCCTTCATCGGGCTGGTGCCGGGCTACAGCAACCGCTACGTGCCGCTCCATGTCTACCTGAACCGCGCGCTCGACGCCGTCTACGACAACCTGACCACCGGCAAGGCGCTGCCGCCATCGCAGGTGGTGCGCACCACGCCGCGCGGCGGCACCTTCAACACGCCGGCGCCCACGCTGCTGCCGTCCAATGTCCCGCCGATCGCCGCCACGCCCGCACCGGGCAATGCGATTTCCGTCAACGCTTCGACCGTAGAGGTGCCCAACTGATGACCGACGCCATGCCGCGCGCGCTGACGCAACGCGACTTCGACCGCTTCGCCGCGCTGTCGCGCGACGACAACCCGATTCACTGCGATCCGGCCTTTGCCCGCGGCACGCACTTCGGTGCCACGGTGGCGCACGGCATGTTCCTGTTTTCGCTGCTGTGCGCCCATACCTGGCGGGAGCTTGCTGCGCCCGCGCTGCCGGTGGCGCAGACGCTGATGTTCCCGACGCCGGCCTTCGCCGGCGACGCGGTGGCGTTTGCGCTGGTCCCGCAGCCACAGCCACAGCCACAGGCGGGGCTGGCGGCTTTCGGCACCACGGTCAGCGCTGGCCTTCCCGGTGCGGCGCCGCGCGTCGCGGCCACAGGCGAATCGTCGTGGCTGGCCGACGCGGCACCGGGCCGGCTGCCATCGTGGCCGGGCGAGCAGCCGGAGCCCGGGGGCGATCCGGCGCTGTACGGCCTGCGCCCCGGGCAGTCGGCTAGCGCCACGCGCGCCTTCACAGCGGCCGATATCGGCGAGTACGTCGCCCTGACCGGCGATTCCAACCCGTACCACGCCGACGCCGCCTTCGCCCGCGCGCGCGGGTTCGGCGAGGCGGCGGTGCCGCTGCCGCTGCTGGCCGGCATGTTCTCGGACCTGCTTGGCACCCGCTTGCCGGGGCGCGGCACCGGCTGGATGAAGCAATCGCTGCGCCTGGCCTCGGCGGCGCGGCTGGATGAGGCGCTGACGGCGCAGGTGCGCATCGTCCGGCTGCGCGCCGGCAAGGACCTGGTCAACCTGGCGAGCGTGGTCACCGGCGAGGATGGCCGCGTGGTCGTGCAGGGCGAGTCGCTGGTGCTGGTGCGCAACCTGGCGGACAAGGGAAGCGAGAGCCGGGCGGCATAGCGAGGCGCGTCACAAGGTCCGCCGCGTATCGTTTGCTTCACTCGATAACGTGCGGCGGCGGTCCTTGAAATGTCGCGACAAAGCCTTATCTTTCGGATATCCAGTGTCCGGCAGGGCATCCAGGCAACCCGGCGGGTGAAGCCCGGAGCCAGCGCCCCCCGCATCAGGACACGACCTATCCGAGAGAGGGAATCCTATGCGTCTTGACAAGCTGACCACCCGGTTCCAGGAAGCGCTGGCTGAAGCGCAAAGCCTGGCCCTGGCCAACGACAACCAATATATCGACCCGCAGCATGTGCTGCGCGCGCTGCTGTCGCAGGACGACGGCGCTGCCCGCGCGCTGCTCGCACGCGCCGGCGTCAACGTGCAGGGCCTGCAGACGGCGCTGGACGCCGCCATCAAGCGCCTGCCGCAGGTGCAGGGCACCAACGAGGTCCAGATCGGCCGCGACCTGGTCAACCTGCTCAATGCCACCGAGAAAGAAGCGCTCAAGCGCGGCGACCAGTTCATCGCCAGCGAGCTGTTCCTGCTTGCCGTGTCCGACGACAAAGGTGACGCCGGGCGCATCGCGCGCGAGAACGGCCTGAACCGCAAGTCGCTGGAATCGGCCATCCAGGCCGTGCGCGGCGGCGAATCGGTCAACAGCGCCGAAGCCGAGGGCCAGCGCGAGGCGCTGAAGAAATACACCATCGACCTGACCGAGCGTGCCCGCATCGGCAAGCTCGATCCCGTCATCGGCCGCGACGACGAGATCCGCCGCGCGATCCAGATCCTGCAGCGCCGCACCAAGAACAACCCGGTGCTGATCGGCGAACCCGGCGTGGGCAAGACCGCGATCGTGGAAGGGCTTGCGCAGCGCATCGTCAACGGCGAAGTGCCGGAAAGCCTGAAGAACAAGCGCGTGCTGGTGCTCGACATGGCCGGCCTGCTGGCCGGCGCCAAGTACCGCGGCGAGTTCGAGGAACGCCTGAAGGCCGTGCTGAACGACGTCGCCAAGGACGAGGGCCAGACCATCGTCTTCATCGACGAGATCCACACCATGGTCGGCGCGGGCAAGGCCGAGGGCGCGATCGACGCGGGCAACATGCTCAAGCCGGCGCTGGCGCGCGGCGAGCTGCACTGCATCGGCGCGACCACGCTGGACGAATACCGCAAGTACATCGAGAAGGACGCCGCGCTCGAGCGCCGCTTCCAGAAGGTGCTGGTCGACGAGCCCACGGTGGAAGCCACCATCGCCATCCTGCGCGGCCTGCAGGAGAAGTATGAGCTGCACCACGGCGTCGAGATCACCGACCCGGCCATCGTCGCCGCGGCGGAGCTGTCGCACCGCTATATCACCGACCGCTTCCTGCCCGACAAGGCCATCGACCTGATTGACGAGGCGGCCGCGCGCATCAAGATGGAAATCGACTCCAAGCCGGAGGCGATGGACAAGCTCGAGCGCCGCACCATCCAGCTCAAGATCGAGCGCGAAGCGGTCAAGAAGGAGACCGACGAAGCCTCGCTCAAGCGCCTCGACCTGATCGAGCAGGAAATCGCGCGCCTGGAGAAAGAGTACGCCGACCTGGACGAGATCTGGAAGGCCGAGAAGGGCGCCGCGCAGGGCACGGCCGCGCTGAAGGAAGAGATCGAGAAGGTCAAGCTGGAGATCGCCAAGCTGCAGCGCGAAGGCAAGCTCGACAAGGTGGCCGAGCTGCAGTACGGCAAGCTGCCGGGCCTGGAAGGCAAGCTCAAGGCCGCGACCGACGCCGAGGCCAGCGAGCAGAAGCAGCCCAACAAGCTGCTGCGCACGCAGGTGGGTGCCGAGGAAATCGCCGAAGTGGTGAGCCGCGCGACCGGCATCCCGGTGTCGAAGATGATGCAGGGCGAGCGCGAGAAGCTGCTGAAGATGGAAGAGCGCCTGCATGCGCGCGTGGTGGGCCAGGACGAGGCCGTGCGGCTGGTGTCCGACGCCATCCGCCGTTCGCGTGCCGGGCTGGCGGACGAGAACAAGCCCTATGGCTCGTTCCTGTTCCTGGGTCCGACCGGTGTCGGCAAGACCGAGCTGTGCAAGGCGCTGGCCGAGTTCATGTTCGATTCCGAAGAGCACCTGATCCGCATCGACATGAGCGAGTTCATGGAGAAGCACAGCGTCAGCCGACTGATCGGCGCGCCGCCGGGATACGTGGGCTATGAGGAAGGCGGCTACCTGACCGAGGCCGTGCGCCGCAAGCCGTACAGCGTGGTGCTGCTCGACGAAGTCGAGAAGGCCCACCCGGACGTCTTCAACGTGCTGCTGCAGGTGCTGGACGACGGCCGCCTGACCGATGGCCAGGGCCGCACGGTGGACTTCAAGAACACGGTGAT
Organism: Cupriavidus phytohabitans; assembly: GCF_017815025.1. Classification (NCBI taxonomy): domain Bacteria; kingdom Pseudomonadati; phylum Pseudomonadota; class Betaproteobacteria; order Burkholderiales; family Burkholderiaceae; genus Cupriavidus; species Cupriavidus phytohabitans. Next base: position 4,679 of record NZ_JAGIQB010000009.1, on the reverse strand, counting down.
CGTGATGACGTCCAACCTGGGTTCGCAGATCATCCAGTCGATGGCCGGCGAGCCGCAGGAAGCGATCAAGGGCGCGGTCTGGCAGGAAGTGCGCACGCATTTCCGGCCGGAATTCCTGAACCGGATCGATGAAGTCGTGGTGTTCCACGCGCTCGACCAGAAGAACATCGAGTCGATCGCGCGCATCCAGCTGCAGCGCCTGCAGGTTCGCCTGGCCCGCATGGACATGACGCTGGAGGTCAGCGACCACGCGCTGGAGAAGATCGCCAGCGCGGGCTACGACCCGGTGTTCGGGGCGCGGCCGCTCAAGCGGGCGATCCAGCAGCAGATCGAGAACCCGGTGGCGCGCGCCATCCTGGAAGGCAAGTTCGCGGCGAAGGATGTGGTGCCGGTGGACTATGTGGATGGCGAGTTCACGTTCGGGCAGGCCGTCCACTAACATCTGAGGCAGCCCGGATGCCGACAACCCCCTGCGTGTTGCGCGCAGGGGTTTTTTTTCGTCTGTACAGCGGCTGGCGCGTGTAACGCGGATCGGGCGCGTGAAAATTTTGCATACGCGAGGGATCGGCGGCTTGCTGGCGCCCGTGCGATGCGGCCGAACATCGAGTGGCACACTTTTCGCGTTGCAAAAGGGTTGAGTTTCCTTCTGACGCGCTGCGACGCCATGCAGCCATCCCTACAGGAGCCAATCCATGACCGACAAGTCCTTCCTCACAGACGTCAAGACCCTGCGCGAGCGCGCCCGCAAGCACATCGACGAGGGGGCCGTGACCGCGGGCTATACGGCGGACCGCGAGGCGGTGCTGAAGTTGCTCAACGATGCGCTGGCCACCGAGATCGTCTGCGTGCTGCGCTATCGCCGCCACTACTTCATGGCCCAGGGCCCGAACTCGAAGAGTGTCGCCGAAGAATTCCTGGCCCACTCCAATGAAGAGCAGGGCCATGCCGACCAGATCGCCGAGCGCATCGTCCAGCTTGGCGGCGAGCCCGACTTCGCGCCGGACGGCCTGACCAGCCGTTCGCATGCCGAGTATGTCCCGGGCAACAACCTGACCGAGATGATCAAGGAAGACCTGGTGGCCGAGCGCATCGCCATCGACAGCTATCGCGAGATCATCAGGTTCCTGGGCGAGCGTGACCCGACCTCGCGCCGCATGATGGAAGGGATCCTGGCGGTGGAAGAAGAACACGCCGACGAGATGGCGGACCTGTTGGCGCGCCAGGGCGGCTGAGGCTCCGCGCGGAGATTCGCTGCGGGTTGTTCCGGACTTGACCGCGATCAAATCAGACCCCGCGGCGACCCGATACCATTCACTTGTCATGGAGATGCGGGGGCGCTCTTCATGACTTGTCTACCCGTTTCCGGAATGGAAACTTCGCCCGCACCGGTTTGCCGGTGCGGGCGTTTTCTTTTGTGCGTGCCGGTTGCGCCACACCGTGCCATGCCGCGCTACCTGGAGCCCCGTCGTCCCCCATATGACGGCATGCCGATATTTCCGTCCGATCTTATGCAAAAAACAGTAAAGGATCGGCGAAACCATTCGTTCCGTCGAGAAAGCCCCGTCGGTAGTCTTGCTCCTGACACAAGCCCGCCCCAGACGGTGGGCGAAGGCAACCAGAGGCGCCTGGCGCCCATTCATGACGGGAGCAACACAAATGATCCGCAAACTGGCCATCGGCCTGGCAGTCCTGGGCGCCCTGGGCGCGGCGCAGACCGCTTCGGCGACCAGCCTGCTCAATGTTTCCTATGACCCGACGCGCGAACTGTACGTCGACGTCAATGCCGCCTTCGCCAAGGCCTGGAAGGCCCAGGGCGGCGATGCCGTGACCGTGCGCCAGTCGCATGGCGGATCCGGCAAGCAGGCCCGTTCGGTGATCGACGGGCTGGACGCTGACGTGGTGACGCTGGCGCTGGGCTACGACGTCGACGCCATCGCCGAGAGGGGCCTGATCAGGACCGACTGGCAAAAGCGCCTGCCGCATAACGCTTCGCCGTACACCTCGACCATCGTGTTCCTGGTGCGCAAGGGCAACCCCAAGGGCATCAAGGACTGGGGCGACCTGGTCAAGCCGGGCGTGCAGGTGATCACGCCGAACCCCAAGACCTCGGGCGGCGCGCGCTGGAACTACCTGGCCGCATGGGGCTATGCGCTGCGCCAGCCGGGCGGCAATGAAGCCAAGGCGCGCGAGTTCGTCGGCGAGTTGCTCAAGCACGTGCCGGTGCTGGATTCCGGCGCGCGCGGCGCCACCACCACGTTCGTCGAGCGTGGCCTGGGTGACGTGCTGCTGGCCTGGGAAAACGAAGCCATCCTGGCCATCAAGGAACTGGGTCCCGACAAGTTCGAGATCGTCGCTCCGTCGATCTCGATCCTGGCCGAACCGCCGGTGGCCGTGGTCGACAAGGTGGTCGACAAGAAGGGCACGCGCAAGGCCGCCGAGGCCTACCTGCAGTTCCTGTACACCGACGAAGGCCAGGAGATCGCCGCGAAGAACTACTACCGTCCGCTCTCGCAGAAGGTGGCGGCCAAGTACGCGGCCAACTTCCCCAAGGTGAAGCTGTTCACCATCGATGAAGCGTTCGGCGGCTGGCAGAAGGCCCAGAAGACCCACTTCGCCGATGGCGGCTCGTTCGATCAGATTTATCAACCCGGCAAGAAATAGCCCCGGGAATAACACCGATCAGGCCGGCGGGCCGGGCCGCGTGGGGCGGTCCGGCACCGAGCCGGCCTACAAGAAGAAGGAAGCCCCGATGTCCATCCTGACGCTCTCCGGCAGCCCGTCGGTCCAGTCCCGCTCCGGCCTTGTGCTGGCGCACCTGCGCTCCGCGCTGGAGGCCGCTGGCGAACGCACCCGCCACCTGGACCTGCGCGACCTGCCGGCGGGTCCGCTGCTGGCGGCGCGCGTGGACGACCACGCCATTGCCGGCGCCGCCCGCGCGGTGGCCGAGGCCCAGGTGGTGGTGCTGGCCACGCCGGTCTACAAGGCCGCCTACAGCGGCCTGCTCAAGGCCTTCCTGGACCTGCTGCCGCAGACCGGCCTGCGCGACAAGATCGTGCTGCCGATCGCCACCGGCGGCAGCCTCGCCCATGCGCTGGCGATCGACTACGCGCTGCGCCCGGTGCTGTCCGCGCTGGGTTCGCGCCAGATCCTGCCCGGCATCTTTGCCGTGGACCAGCAGATCGAAATCTCCGACTTGGGCGGCGTGCGCCAGGCGCGCTTCGACGCCGCGCTGTCCGCCCGCCTGGACGAAGGCCTGCTGCGCGTGCGCGACGCACTGGCCCATGCGCGCATCGAGGTTCCGCTCGACGCACTCGACGTTGTGCCCGGCGCCTTCGGGCAGCGCGCCGCCGCTGCCGCCGTGGTGGCGGAGCGATGTACCGCCTGATCTGAATTCCTGATGTATTGGCGCCGGCCAGCCCGGCGCCGCGGCAGCAACGCCGCCAGCCATGCCACCGGCAATCCGGGTAGGCAGGGCGGGATGTTGCCCGCGTTTCCACGCAATCCAACTTCAGAACATACGCCGGCTCCCTGGCCGGCCAAGGAGGAAATCGCATGACCACCACCATCAAGCCGGCCGGCTCGCTGCGCCGCCGTTTGTATATCGCGGCGCTGGTCGCCGCCACTGGCCTGGCCTACGGCCTGCTGCCCGGCCGCGCCGAAGCGCAATCGAAGAGCATCGACGCCAGGGTGCTGCGCATCGGCTACCAGAAGTACGGCACGCTGACGCTGCTGAAGGCGCGCGGCACGCTGGAAAAGCGGCTGGCGCCGCAAGGCATCACCGTCAAGTGGACGGAATTCCCGGCCGGCCCGCAGTTGCTGGAAGGCCTCAATGTCGGCGCCGTCGACTTCGGCACCGTGGGCGAGGCGCCGCCGATCTTCGCGCAGGCCGCCGGCGCGCAGCTGGTCTATGTCGGCAACGAACCGCCGGCGCCGGCCGCCGAGGCCATTGTCGTGCCCAAGGGATCGGCGCTGCGCTCGGTGGCCGACCTGCGCGGCAAGCGCGTGGCCCTCAACAAGGGCTCGAACGTGCATTACCTGCTGGTGCGCCAGTTGGAGAAGGCCGGCCTGCAGTACAGCGATATCCAGCCGGTCTACCTGCCGCCCGCCGATGCGCGCGCGGCCTTCGAGCGCGGCTCGGTCGATGCCTGGGTGATCTGGGATCCGTTCTTCGCCGCCGCCGAGAAGCAGCTGGGCGCGCGCGTGCTGGCCGATGGCCGTGGCGCCGACGGCAAGAACGTGGTCAGCAACCACCAGTTCTACCTGGCGTCGCGTCCCTACGCACAGGCCAGGCCCGAGATCGTGCGCCTGATCCTCGATGAACTCGCCACGCTGGGCACGTGGGCGGAAAAGAACCCCAAAGACGCGACCGCCGTGCTGACCGGCGAAGTCGGCCTGCCTGCCGACGTGCTGGAACTGGCGGTCTCGCGCTTCGCTTACGGCGCGCGCCCGGTCAGCGCCGACGTGCTGGCCGAGCAGCAGCGCATCGCCGATGCCTTCCACGCGCTCAAGCTGATCCCCAAGCCGGTCAAGGTGGCGGATGCGCGCTGGGAGGTGCCGCAACAGAGGCCGCAACAGAGGCCGCAGCAGCAGGCGCAGCGCTAAGGATGGTCTGAACAACCTGCCGTAGCCGAAGGCCACGGCGTGCTCAGCACGCATTGATTTCACAGGATGAGACGAAT
>NZ_JAGIQB010000098.1:0-9934 GCF_017815025.1 Cupriavidus phytohabitans | reverse complement strand
GCTTCGTCCATCTTCCCAGCCATGCGATCGACTCCCGATCAACGCCTTGATCAGATAACGCGTCAGACTCGAATCGGTTGTCATGATTTATACAAGTCTCAATAAGCTAATATCGAAGCGGTTCGGTTGGAAGCACGCGACGTCTGATGTATAAATTTTGGAGCTGAGGCGGCCAGTACAAGATATGAGGTAAGCGAGCCGGCTGCTTGATTTGATGTTAGCGTTAGGAGCAATGCCTTCCCAATGGGGAAACGCGGGAACTTCGTTCAGGACTATCTGTTTCTTGTGTCAGTAATTCCTGACGTACTCACGTCCGACGAGATGAAATGTTCCCTCGGAGACGACTCAGGGGTAGTAGAGAACACATTCGACTTGTGGTCTATGTGGATAACAGGTTCTTAGGCTGTCCGTACTGGATTGATCTGTCTGCGTAGTTTGGGCAGTGAGCTGATCACAAAGTTACGTTCCTTCAATGCCGAAATTAGCCGAGGAAGCGCCCTCACTGTTTGCTCTCGTGATGCTGTGTACGGGCGTGATGCCAATTCGTTCGGTGGACTGCCATCATGCAATAGCACGATTGCCCCTGGCTCTACGGTCGCCAACACGGTATCGACAATCAAATCAACCCCCGGGCGGGCCCAATCTTGAGGGTCTACCGACCAGTGAAGCGGTGTAAGACCCGCATTCTTTCCTTCGACGCATACTTCAGGAGTCCATACTCCATACGGCGCGCGCAAGAAACGTACAGCTAGGCCAGGGGAAGCCTTGGTGATGATCGCGTTAGTATCGAGTATTTCGCGTCGCAACACATCGCGGTTGCATTGGGACAGATCGAGATGCGTCATCGTGTGATTGGCAACTTCGTGTCCATCGGAGATCATTCGCCGAATTAGCTCCGGATGTTCCGCTGCGTATGCACCGAGAATGAAGAACGTGCCGGGGACATGAAATTGGCCCAATATGTCCAAGATCTTCGGTGTCCATATCGGATTCGGTCCGTCATCGAATGTAAGGAAAACCTTACGTTGTTTGACTTTGGCATCACGTTCCCGAATTTCTGACGGCCAAGACAAACGTTCCGATGTTTCGCTGTGCACCTTTTCAGCCATGATTCGTTACGTTACCTTTGTGGTTTGTCCGTTTTGCCTTCGGTCTCAAAGTGCGCCGTCCGCAATGCGACACGGAGATCTGCTAATTGGTAGCCGCCGCAACTTTGCGTCAGCGGCGCTAATTTGTACAATCGATTGTTTCGATATCAATCATCGATGATGTGGATGGCTCCATATGCGCTTCAAAGGCCTTGACCTCAACCTCCTCGTCGCACTTGACGCACTCATGACGCACCGGAATCTAACAGCCGCGGCGCATAGCATCAACCTAAGCCAGCCTGCTATGAGCGCAGCTGTCGCGAGGCTGCGAGACTATTTCAGTGACAGTCTCTTTGTTATGCGTGGGCGGGAGTTCGTTCCGACTGCTCGTGCGATGGAACTTGCCGGTCCCGTCCGTGAAGCACTATCGCACGTCCAGCTCTCGATCATTTCGCGTGACGTATTCCAGCCATCTAAGTCGAAACGACGTTTCAGAATCTGTCTTTCGGACTTCATGACACTTGTCTACTTTAAGAAGGTCATGAAGCGCGTCGCATGCGAGGCGCCTTCCGTCAGCTTCGAGCTATTCTTTCCTGACGATGAACCTGGCGAATTGCTCCGACGAGGCGATGTCGATTTCCTGATACTACCGGAGTTGTTGTTGAGTGATACACTTCCCAAGGCGCGTCTTTTTGAAGAGAAGCTTGTGTGCGTAGGTTGTCCGACAAATAAGCAGCTGTCCCGACGACTCGCTTTGGAAAAGTACATCTCGATGGGGCATGTGACTGTAAGGTTCGGACGATCACGCCGGCCCTCGCTAGAGGAGTTATTTCTCCTCGAGCTGGGATTCAAGAGACGTGAAGAGATTGTTGTTCCAACCTTTGACCTGATCCCACCGATGCTGTCCCGTACCGATCGCATCGCAACGTTGCCACTACGACTAGCTCAGTATTTTGGCGAACTGGTTCCTTTGAGGATTGTCGATGTACCGCTGCCACTTTCGTCGTTTACGGAGGCTATCCAATGGCCTGCGTTACATACCGGTGATCCAGCAAGCATTTGGATGCGCCAGGTGCTATTGGAGGAGGCAAAAAGTTTGGCTAGTGTATGACGCGAAGAAGTCTGACTGATAAACGATGTCCGGACAGTCACAAGATGCGCCAACTGCATTCACTGTCATAGGGTATTGAGATCCCTTCAATCCAGCAGGGCACAAGTTTCAGAACTACGGTGCACCCGCAGCTGAGTCTCTCCCATACCTCGCGCGCTTTCTACCCCTGTTGGTGTGCAACCCCTCATATGAGGCGTTATGCATAAGACGGCCCCGATGGGGGAGCGGCGTCAACGCAGGATTGTGTTAAAGGCGCCGTTTTTTCAGTTAGTATCCTATGCGCGCACAGAGAGGCGTTGTTGTCCTCCGTGTCCCTCCGACATCGCCACTGCGATATTGTCCGTTTGTTGACATTGTAGATGTCCGCCCACTGGCGGCGTCGTTCGAACTTGCCATCGCGCGCCGCAAAACTAATGTGTCGTTGTGGCCTAGTCCTGTTTGCTGACGGCGTTTGACGAGCTATCCCGGGGAGTTTAAATCCATGCCGCATTTCTATGCTAACGAGAGTGCTAACGATTTCGATTTGGTGTACGAGGTAGTGCAGACGCTAGTTTCGTCGCGGGATGCTGAGCAGACGTTGGACAGATCCTTACGGTATCTTTCATCTGCGCTAGGATGGCGCTCCGCCTTCATAGCCGTCGCGGAGCCGGGTGGATATCTAGCTGGATTTTGTTCCACGGGACTTTCGGAGGGCTGGCGCGAGCGCGTACGCTTTCTTCCCGATGAGGGGGTCGTGGGCCGCATTCATTCAAGTGATTCGCCTGTCATTGTCCCTGAGATTCACGATGAACATCTTCTCGCGGACCGCTTCGGAACTGCTAATGAATTGGACGGTGATCATATCGCTCTCCTGGGGACTCCTATTCGGCATGAGGGCCGTCCGCTCGGGGTGCTGGTTGCATTCTGTGAGAATCGAGACGGAACGCGCGCCTTTGCTAACGATCTCCAACTTATGAAAGTTGTTGCAGCGCCGATGGGGCAAGCGCTGCTGCTTAATCGCGACGCGATGAACAAGGGCGGTAACACGGAACAGGTATGTAGACTTCCACAGAAGGAGCATCACCCTTTGCGCAATATAGAGAACGCGGTAGGCGATTCCCCATCGATGCAGAGGGTGTTTGCGCAAGTTCATCAAGTCGCCCCTGCGAGGGCGACAGTACTCTTGCGCGGTGAAAGCGGAACGGGTAAGGAATTGATCGCACGCGCAATCTATAGCTTGTCTCGGCGTAATGATCAGCCCTTCGTTTCGGTGAACTGCGCGGCGCTTTCAGAGACTCTCTTGGAGAGCGAACTGTTTGGCCATGAGAAGGGAGCGTTCACGGGGGCACAATCGCAACGGAAAGGTAGATTCGAACTAGCGCACGGCGGCACACTATTTCTCGATGAAATTGGCGATATCTCACCGTCCTTCCAAGCGAAGCTATTGCGAGTTCTGCAAGAAAGGGAGTTTGAGCGCGTAGGAGGGGCCACGCCTGTAAGGGTTGATGTGAGGCTAATCGTTGCGACAAATCGCAACCTCGAACGGATGGTCAAAGAGGGTGAATTCCGAGCAGATTTGTATTATCGCATTAATGTGGTAAGCATTCGTCTGCCACCGCTACGTGAGCGCCGCGAGGACATCCCGGCTTTGGCGCAATACTTTTTGGATCGATTCAACCGTGACAACGGCAGGTCGCTGCGCTTCACAGACGGAGCATTGAGGGTGCTTTCGGGTTGCTACTGGGCCGGTAACGTACGTGAGTTGGAGAACTGCGTTGAGAGGACCGCGACAATGGCACTCCACGATTCCATTGATCGTCTCTCATTCCTGTGTGAGATGGATAAGTGTCTAACCCAAGGATTGCATGACATCGAGCGAGAAGACGCCGTACGTCCGGGCCGATCGGCAAACGCTGCAGCGAGCGAGGAGGTCACTCCTGCAGTCTCCGTAGATGCAGGTCACGATAGCGCCAGATTTACCCTGCCCAGCAGGAACGATAGACCTCAAAGCGAGAGAGAGCGACTCATTTGGGCCATGGAGCGCTGTGGCTGGGTGCAGGCAAAAGCGGCCCGGCTCTTGGGTATTACGCCACGGCAGATTGGCTACGCGCTGCGTAAGTACGGGATCGAGCTTCGCCGTTTCTGATGGCAGCATATCGCTGGTGGGTGCTTCCCTACACCTATGACAAAAGTTTGTGACAACTCAACGCAAATGAGTCTCCCGTCGACGAACTGCAAAGTGTTGGGATCGATTCTAACTTTGCCACAGGAGCGGCCATCCACGACAATTGCGGCAGCGTGCGCGTAGGGCTGCATAATGGTAAATGCATGGCTGCGATGATGGCACGCAACTTGCTGACCTTCGCGAACCGCAGAGTGTATGGAGTCGTTATGTCGCGAAAGGCGAGGGCCGCCTATCTTTTTGACCAACCGAATTGTGCGAAGAACCGGGCTAAGAGCGAGGAGGGGCGAAAGCAGGGCTGCTCAAGGCAGCTTTCACCCGGGGCGGCCGCTGGGGGCTGCGCTTTCGACGGGGCGAAAATTGCACTTCAGCCCGTGGCTGACGTGGCGCACCTCGTGCATGGTCCAATCGCATGCGAAGGCAACTCTTGGGACAACCGCCAGGCGGCCTCATCAGGGCCGACGCTCTATCGCACTGGCTTCACGACTGACATCAATGAGTTCGACGTGATCTACGGCGGTGAACGACGTCTATTCCGCAGCGTGCGCGAAATCATTGAAAAGTACAATCCACCTGCGGTCTTTGTTTATCAAACGTGCGTTACTGCGTTAATCGGCGATGACATAGATGCAGTGTGCAAGCAGGCTTCAGTTGAATTCAGTAGGCCAGTTATACCGGTGCACGCGCCTGGGTTCGCTGGATCAAAGAATGTCGGCAATAAGCTTGGCGGCGAGGCGCTTTTGAATTATGTGATAGGTAGCCGTGAGCCGGCATACACAACGCCCACAGACATCAACGTAATTGGCGAGTACAACCTGTCAGGCGAGTTATGGCAGGTAAAGCCGCTCTTCGACGAACTTGGCATCCGTCTTTTGTCGTGTATAACTGGCGATGGTCGGTACAGCGATATTGCGAGTGCGCATCGGGCCAGAGCAAACATGGTGGTCTGTTCGAAGTCCATGGTCCATGTGGCAACTAAGATGCAAGAGCGTTATGGGATTCCATACCTTGAGTGCTCATTCTACGGAATTGGCGACACAAGCAATGCTCTCCGCCAGATCGGGAGTCTGTTGGTGCAGCGAGGGGCATCTGGAAAGCTGTTAGACCGTACAGAGCGCCTGATTCAAGCTCAGGAGGACCGGGCATGGGAGCGGATTGCCACGTACCGTGCGCGTCTTGAAGGTAAACGGGCGCTGCTAATCACAGGTGGCGTGAAATCATGGTCAGTTGTGGCTGCGTTACAGGAGGCCGGCTTAGAGATCATTGGCACAAGCGTGAAGAAGAGTACCAAGGAAGACAAAGAAAGAATCAAAGGGATCCTCGGACAGGACGCGCTCATGTTCGACAACATGACGGCGCGCGAGATGTACAAGCTATTGCACGATGCGAAGGCCGACATCATGCTGTCTGGTGGGCGCTCACAGTTTATCGCATTGAAGGCGCTTATGCCTTGGCTTGACGTAAATCAAGAACGTCATCATCCGTATGCCGGATATGAAGGGATCGTGGAGCTGGTCCGTGAGATAGAGCGTACTATTTACAACCCGGTGTGGCAACAGGTGCGAATCCCAGCGCCGTGAAATAACGGAGGTGAAGTCGCCTGGTCAATAGATTCGCGCCACAGCTAATGTACTCGGAATACTAAGCCGCCACAGAATCCAGGAAGTACATCTTTACGCGTGGCGGCGTTCTAGGAAGGTGAGGAGACCATTATGGCTATCGTGATCCAATCTGAAAAAGCCTGCACGGTAAACCCGTTAAAAACTAGCCAGCCACTCGGCGCTAGCTTTGCGGCTATGGGGCTCGACGCTTGTATGCCTGTCTTGCACGGCTCACAAGGTTGCACGTCGTTTGCCTTGGTGTTGCTGACGCGACATTTCAAGGAAGCCGTCCCGCTGCAGACTACCGCAATGGATGAGATCTCTGCGGTTTTGGGCGGATACGATAATGTCGAGACGGCATTGCTTAACATCCGAAAGCGCGAAGCGCCGAGAATCATTGTGGTCTGTTCAACAGGTCTCACCGAGACCAATGGCGAGGATATCAATGGTCATTTAAGAGCTATACGCAAAGGTAATCCAGAACTGTTTAATACAGAAATTGTTTATGTCTCGACGCCAGATTATGTTGGCGCCTTCGAAGACGGCTACAGCAAAGCTGTGGTGGAGATTGTCATGGCGCTGGTAAAGCCGCTGCCTGCTATTTATCGACAAATTAGCGTGTTGCCGGGGAGCCATTTGTCGCCGCGTGATGTTGAAGAACTACGCGTGATAGTCGAGTCATTTGGCCTAGACCCAATAATCCTCCCTGACATTTCCGGTTCGCTCGATGGACACCTTGATTCAGAATGGCGGGGCATAACGCAGGGCGGAACCACGCTCGAACAAATCCGCGCTGCTGGGGCATCCTCTTTCACAATCGGCATTGGAGAGCAGACTCGTGCTGGTGCTCGAGCGTTACAGGAAATAGGTGGCACGCCATTCGAAATCTTCGAACGTCTCACGGGTCTGGAACCTAACGATCGATTATTGCGGCTTCTCGCGCAGTTGTCAGGGCGAGCCATTCCAGAAAAGTACCGTCGGCAGCGTAATCAACTTCTGGATGCAATGCTGGATAGTCACTTCTATACGGGGGGTATAAAGGTTGCGATCGGTGCAGATCCGGACATGCTCCTTTCGGTTGGGTCACTGCTGCACGAGCTAGGGGCAGAACTATCAGTCTGCGTCAGCACGACCGCATCTCCAGCGCACGCGCTATTGCCCGCAAGCGAAGTAGTGCTGGGCGACTTGGAAGACATGGAGCGGGCTGCCGGCAATTGCGATCTGCTAATCACTCATTCGCATGGCCGCCAAATGGCTGCGCGACTCGGCAAGCCGCTGATGCGCGTAGGCTTCCCCGTATTCGACCGCGTCGGAAACGCACATCGATGTCAGATAGGATATCGAGGCACGATGGACCTGATTTTCGAGATTGCAAATCTGATGCTCGAGCGAATCCAGTTCCGCGCACCGACGGATTGGCCCCTATCCACGATCAATACCCATCGCGCTGCGGAAACCCCGGTGATCTGATGTCAAGGTTTCCTCCAGCCACTATGTGATCCTACAAGGAGACGGCGCATGAAAATTGCATTCGCTACGCAAGATAAGGAGCATGTTGACGCCCACTTTGGGTGGGCGAAGCATATACTGGTCTACGACGTGACAGCGGCCGCGCACAGGTTCATCCAGGCTTTCGATTTCAGCGACACGTCACAAAAGCATGATAACGAAGAGAAGCTGGGTCAAAGGCTTGAGGCAATCCATGACTGCGCGATATTGTACGTCGCCGCAATTGGAGGTGCCGGAGCCGCGCGCGTGGTTGCGATGAAGATCCACCCTATCAAGGTGGGAAAGGCGGAGCCGATTGAAACGATCCTTAGAAAGCTGCAGGAGGTGTTGAAGGGGACGCCGCCTCCGTGGTTAAGGAAGGTGATCAAGAAGGATTCGGGCACGTCATACGATTTGGGCGCGGGCGACGGGTTAGCGAATAATCGCGACTACCTCAAAGAGAAGGACTATCCTCCGCCACAAATAGCCTTCGGTGCTGAAACTGACAGCGAAGACAGGATAAACGACCCTGAGGCAACAATAGCTCGTTTGAAAAGATTGAACACGCTTGCGGTGCAAGCCAAGATGGACCTACACGATCTATCCGAAGAGTTGCCGGCCAGTTGGGAGAAAATTTTAGTCGTTGCCAGACGCTGCCACGAGATCCACGCCTTGTTGATGGAGGCGCGGAAAACCGCCGGCTTGGCTTACAAGTGAATATCGCGAGAATGCAACGTGAGTGGCAACTTTACTGTAGTGCTACCAAGTGGCGCGATCTGGACGCCGAACTTTGTAAATTCTATCGATCATCAAAATTGTATCGGGTGTGGCCGATGTTTTCGTGTGTGTTCGCGCGGTGTCCTTCAACCGGTTGGAGTGAGCGAGGATGGTAGCCATATTTCTCTTGAGGGGGAAAACGAGAATGAGGAGGAGTTTGAGAAGAAGGTTATGACTATCTTGCATCGCGAGTATTGCATAGGTTGCACCGCGTGCGCGAAGATTTGCCCAAAAAAATGTTACACGCACGCGCCTGCTTAGGCCTTAGTTATGACGAAGATGAATTTTCACAGTACCCTAATGCGTCACGCGGTAGATGGCAATGACTGCACGGTGCTAACGCTGGCTGGCGCCATTTCTTCAACGTTCGAGGAAGGAAATGTACATGGCCTCCCCATAATAGGACTTGATGCCAATGAAACAAGATGGTTGCTTGCACACTGGTTTCCAGGTGCCGAGTATGCGTTATCTTTGCAGCTAAACAGAGAGGCAACCGCGCAAGACCAGATGTACTATGACGAGGTCGAAGAACTCGTAACCTTGCTTGAGGCACACGCAGATCCGAGTGCCGGTACACCTATCGAGGTGCGCTGTGTTTCTCATGCATTGGCCTCCGCGTGTTTGAAAGACAAACATCTCTGGCAAAACTTACGCCTTCCATCCCGGGCCGAGCTGTCAGAGGTTCTGAGGTACTGGTTTCCCCTGCTTGCCAAAAAGAACGTCCATGGAATGAAGTGGAAAAAGTTCCTCTACAAACAGCTATGTGAGCGCGATACGCTATACGTGTGCAGGGCTCCGAGCTGCAGCGTTTGCCCCAGTTTCGGAGACTGTTTTGGGCCTGAATGACGAAAAAATCGCTCTTTACAAGTAGAGAACTGTCAGGGCCTGAACATATAAAAGGATAAGGTGACTCATATCGTTGGCGTTATCTCAATGGCGAACGAGCGAGCAAGGAATCAACGATATCTAGACCGATGCTGTTGTTGGGGTCCAGCCAGCGAAGTTTGTTCATCAGTTGGAGCGCCATGGCATGCTCGCCAAGCCGTATACTAAATAACGCCTGGGCTTTTAGGGTAAAGAGCCAGAAGCGAGCAGGGCCTGAAATAGTGAAGTCAGCGTCGCCGGGCCATACTGCACGCCAATCAATGTTGATGGACGCCTGGCGCGCAGCAGCCACTAGGGCTTTGCCTGCGACTTCCTGCGCTTTTCGAAGCTCGTCGCGGCTTGCTTGTAGCTTATACAGCATATAGTACGGTGGCAAGCAGGTGGGGAAGGAAAGAACTGTCGTCCATAAGATGACTTCCGCATCGTCATTTCCCCCCTCCGGAATTGTATTAATCAACTGCATGGCCGGGGGAGTGGCAGTGCTGCCAAAAAATTCGGCCAATTCGATATCCGTAATGAGGTTCATTCCTCTCTCCTGTAAGGTGGGGCTCCGGATGATATTTTTTTCTTCCAAGCCGATGCGATGACCGCCGGAATGGAAACAATGAATTTGGCGCACGTACATCATAAAGAAGCAGTCCTACAGAAGGCCACTTGGCTTAAGGTCTCAGACGGTAGGCAGCATTCAGCTTAGGGAAAGGCGTTCTGAGATTGTTTGTAAATAGGGCGGAGCAGTATGGTCAACACGGCGTTGTTGCATAAATCGAGATTGAAAACAGGGGCTCCTCGGTGAGGCTGAACTCAGGCGATACGGACGGATTGC
>NZ_JAGIQB010000097.1:0-9943 GCF_017815025.1 Cupriavidus phytohabitans | reverse complement strand
CTTGTTGTACTGCGCCCAGTTCTTGACGCGGTAGATTCCCTTGGGGTCGGCTTGCTGTTGGTTGTCCTTGCGCATCGACTCGGAAAAAGTCCAAGACACTACGCCGCTTCGCCCGAAAGTTGATATGACTCCGCCTGTCAACAGGGATCGGTTTTTACTTTGTTGAGGTGCATACTGACTGGAATTTCCTGAGGGCGACGTAGCAGTAAATCTCGACGGTGGGATCATGCTGATATCCGCGGGTTGGGTACCGCATTACAGAAGTCCGCCCAGTGAGCCTGCCGCCATCCGACGCCGCAAGTCTGGATGCAATCCGTTGCGTAACTTTGTCGCGGGTGACTCGTGTGCCGGGCTACGCCGCCTTCAGGAAACTGCCTCTAAAGTAATGAACCGGGCCCCTACCTCCGTGGTGATGTTGGGATCAGCAAGTTTTCGTTCGCCAGTCAATGGCAGCAACTGGCGTTCGAGGAGCTGCGGCGCGCGATCGAGGACCGACTCGCACAATGTGAGCGACTTGAAGCTGCGCTGCGCGAGGCGGTCGTAACCTGGCGCTTCGCAGCATGGAGTTACCAACATCCGGCCCGCGTGAGTCCCGACATCCAGCGCCGCCATGAAGGCATCCCCAAGCCCATCGTGGATCGGGCCTGGGACGCCCAGGTGCGTCTGTGTCGACGCTACCGAAAGCTCGTCGCGCGCGGCAAGGAGAAGAACATCGCGGTGGTCGCCGTCGCCCGCGAACTGAGCGGGTTCATCTGGGACATCAGCCGCCTCGCCATGTCCCTAGCCATATGCCATGAGGCGCGCCCAACGTAATGCCAGCGTCGATGCGCGGGACCCCAATCGGCTCTGCCCGTGTAGTGCACACCATGCGATAGCAGAAATGCCTTCAGCCGTTGCCGTGCGCGCTTCAGATCCTCTTTGGCGCTCACCCATGCGCGCGACAGATCGCGGAAGGCCTCGCCTTCCACGCTGGGCACGTATACGCCTGACAGGTCGCCGGCGCGCAGCGAGCGCACGAGCTTGACGGCGTCCCGTCGGTCGGTCTTGAGTGGCCCTGTCCACACCGTGCGGCTCTGGCAGAAATGCTAACCCGCGTTTGATTCCTCACGAGAGGCCAGCCCCTGCCACGCGGAGTCACGCGCAGCCTCATCCAGTCGGCTTTCAATAGAGGTGACCTTACGCCCGGTCAGTCCACAGAAAAGGAGGGCGAGGCTGTGTCGGAGCTCGTCCCACGTCACCGACCTCTGGAGCTTTTCTGCTGGCGCAGCATAGTCTGGGATCACGTCGAGGATCGTCTCCGCCAGAATCGCGATCTCATCCTCGCCGGTTTGCGTGGTTTGATCATTCGGCGCGCAAAGCTTGTCCACGAGGGGAAACCGCTCACCGGTTCCAAGATCCTCCGTGTAGGACAAGCCATGCTCCATGAGCACGTCGCGAATGGTGGTCAACAGAGCTTCGCGGCTCCCCAGCGTCGGGTTTGCCGGGAACTCGTGGAGCCCTTTCGGCAAGACTGAACGACCGTGATCCGTGACCCGAGCTAAAACCGCACCGTTGCCGACGACCTCCACCACGACCACAGGCTGTGCTGCACAAACTCCAGCGGGCGCGGCCGCGACGGTGGCTGCGTCGGTCGGCATGGCATTGTTCCTGCGCAGGATATCGCGCGCGGCGGCGATGGCTTAGTTGTTGTCCCGCATGAACTTCACTGGCACGTAGGCGGTGCCCTTGTCCCAGTCCTTGTGCAGGCTCACCAGCGTTTCCAGCGCCGCCCGCAGTTCTGCTATCTGTTCGACTTCAGTCATTTCTCAGTCCTGATGCGTTGTGGTCAGCACCAGACGGCGTGGTCCATCTCCGCAAGCTCGCGGCCGGCGTTGATCGCAGCATCGGCCTGGCGGGTGGTCTTCAGTTCAAGGGGCCCTCAAAGGCGATGCCCGAGGCGCCGAAGCCGATGTCGGCGTGCATGTGGTAGGCAACGCGGCAGGCCTTCACACCGTACTTGTCGAGTGCACGGGCGGTATTCTTCGTCGTCATGTTGATCCGGGGTCGGGGAGCGAATCAGGCGGTTGCGATGACAGCGTCGATAGCGGCGATAACCGGAGCGGTGTCGCCTTCGGTGCGAACGAAAGCGACCGAATCCAGCAGTACGCGGGCGGACGTAAGCGCCTGGATGGCTTCGTTAGCGCCGCTGGTTCCGGCATCGAAGCGGACACCGTCGAGCGGGTCGTAGCCCAGAGCCGCGATACGGTCTGCGGGCTGCCAACTGTCCGCCACTTCCGGCAATTTGGCGTGGGCTTGGGCGTAGTCGTACAGGCGCAGGCCGTCGAGGGCGTTACACAGTCCGTCGGACAGGTCTTCGTGGTTGTCGCCGAGCCAAAGGGCAGCGGCGGCGAGCCGTTCACGTGCGTTCATGGGGTAGGCGTCCTCAAATCTGAAGTGCAACACCTTGCCATTTGGTAAGGTGTGGTGGATGACGAAGAAGAAGTACCGGCAACTGCAACCCGAAGAGCGCATGCGCATCGAGATTTGGAAGGCGGAGCAAATCGGCGTGAGGGACATGGCCTTCCAGCTGGGGCGCTCGCCATCGACCATTTCGCGTGAACTTGCCCGCAATACCTGCGAAGGACGCTCTTACTGCGCTACAGTGGCGCATGCCTCTCGCACCCGGCGCCGTGACGCCGGCCGTCCTGCTGCCAAGCTCGACAGCGATAGCGTGCTGTGGGGCGTGATGTGTCACTTCCTGGAGCTGAAGTGGTCGCCGCAGGAGATCGCCGCCGTCCTCAAGCGAGCCTACCCCGCAGACCCGAGCCTGAACGTGTCGCACGAAACCATCTACAACGCCATCTACGCCTACCCTCGCGGAGAGCTGCGCCGTCAACTGATTGCCTGCGCCAAAGCCACGCCAAGCGCCTTGCGCGCTCGCGGGGTACGGACCGACGCGCTCAGATTCCCGACATGGTCAGCATCCACGTGCGCCCGCCCGAGGTCAACGACCGGCTCATGCCGGGGCACTGGGAAGGCGACCTCATCAAGGGCGCGGGCAACCGCTCGGCGGTGGGCATGCTGGTCGAGCGCATGAGCCGGGCCGTACTGCTGGTCAAGATGCCCGATGACGGCCGCTTCGGCACTGGCCGGCTTTACTGGCAAGCTCCAATCGCTGGTCGCGCCGATGCGCCAGACGCTCACCTACGACCAAGGGCGCGAGATGAGTCGCCATGCCGAATTGACTGCCGCCACCGGCGTGCGCGTGTACTTCTGCGACCCGCATAGCCCCTGGCAACGCGGCACCTGCGAAAATACCAACGGATTGCTGCGCCAGTACCTGCCCAAGGGCACGGACTTGTCCATCTACTCGCAAGATGACATCGACGCCATCGCCGACAGCCTCAACGGCCGGCCACGCAAAACCCTAAACGGGCACACCCCTTTGCAAGTCCTCGCTCAGGTCCTGGCCAACCCAACTGACCGGTTCCCTGTTCAATAACCCGCAGGGTGTTGCACTTCGCTCTTGAAACCGCCAGGCCATAGGTTTATGGACTTTGAAAAAAACGCCCGACGCGAAGCCGGGCGCTATAAAAGACGCATTGTTGGGGGGGAGACGTACCACCAACGCGGGAGCGCATGAGCAGCGTGCGCCCCAAGCAGCATGGTAACCGCCGCCAACAGTCAGTACCATCAGATCTTGTCGAATTTTTCTTAAGGATTTCCTGAGCAGCATTTACGTGTTACTCAGCAGTCGGAAATATAGGCGACAGATGGAGCTTCGAAGAATGAACGAATCAGATGCGGTTTATTCTGGACGTCGGCGAGTTGCGCCTCGATCCGCTCGCTCAGATTCTCACCCTTCTGCAGGGTCCGCCTGGCGGCGCCAGTGCGTTTGACATGGCTCCACACCAACTCGTCTGGATTCAAATCCGGGGCGTAGCCCGGCAAGAAGTGAAGTCTGAGCTTGCCACGCGTGGAATCAACGTACTCGCGCACCAGCCTTTTCTTGTGCGCGGGAAGACTGTCAAGTACCAGATGCAGCGGCTTCTTGCGATGTCGCATCATCTTCTTGAGCAATTCGACGAACAGTTCGGCGTTAAGCGCTCCCTTGTAGGTGCAAAACGGCGTTGTTGCATAAATCCGGGGTCGGTTGGGCTGACGTTTACGCGCAACGGCTGAAACTCTGGCTCTGTTAACTTCTGACGAAGTTGCGTAGTGTCTTGGACTTTTTCCGGGACGATGCGCAAGGACAACCAACAGCAAGCCGACCCCAAGGGAATCTACCGCGTCAAGAACTGGGCGCAGTACAACAAGGGGCTGATAGCCCGAGGAGACGTGACGATGTGGGTCGAAGAGAGCTTGCTCGTGCCACCGGCTAAAGCCCAGTCGCCCAAGCGTGGCCACCCGCTCGTCTATACGGATGCGCTGATCCAGGGTCTGCTCGGTCTCAAGCAGGTGTTCCACCTGCCTCTGTGGGCGCGCGAAATCGGGTCGCAGGCCACCGAAGTGGCCATCCGTGCGGGCGTGCTCAACCGCATGGTCGCGCTCGCTCGCCCGCAATCCGTCCGTATCGCCTGAGTTCAGCCTCACCGAGGAGCCCCTGTTTTCAATCTCAATTTATGCAACAACGCCGGTCCAATCCGCGATGTATGGGCCATTCTCGCCGCCCCAACCGCCGCTGCACAGTACAGCTATCAGCAGCTGTTCGTTGCCATCGCCGCCGCAACCGTTGTGGAGGGAACGACCGTGGCGATCTCGGTGCAGAAATTCTGCGAGTCAATTGGACTGAGCTATCAGTGCTCCCTGGTTGCCGAGCTCGATGCGAAGGCCGGTAAGACTATGAGCGACCCTGGCGCACGACGGGAGCCCGACCATGGCTGAGCGCATGCAGGTGGCTCGCTGGCGCCGTACCCCACGTGAAAGCAGCCGGATCGCCGTGGTGTAACGCCGAGGATACCAGCTACGCCTTGGCGAACAGGTGCTCCTCACCTTGGGCTGGGCACAACCGTATGGCGCCGCCGTTAATGGCGGATGGATCTGGTACGGCATGGGGCAGAACACCCATGCCACGCGGCACAAGACGGCAGAGGATGCCAAGGCGGCCGCCGATGCCTGGTACAAGGCGAACAAAGGAGCCGACGGTAATGGCTGATCAGGACAACAAACCCGCTGCGGCTCGCGATGAAGCGTGGCTTGAACTGCTGCAACTGCACCGCCAGGCCGTACATCAAGGCGATAGCGACATCTCGGATCTCTTCGAGCAGCGGCTGCGCGAGTACCGCGAGAAGCTGCTGGGCGGCACATACCAAGAGGCGCCGCTGACCGCAGAGGCCATCCTGGACTATGCCGGCATGCACGGGCTAATTTCACCGCGCCGCCCGCATTGGCCGGCGGCCCAGGTGTTTACAGTAACGAGAAACTGATCGGGCTGGTCTGCAGCGCACTCACCGCGGCCGCACGGGCCGGGACCGATGCACGCCTTGCGGCTCCCGCGCCGGAAGCCGAACCCGCGAGCGGTGGCGACTGCGATGACTGCAAATGGTCAGCACGTGCAGGCGAAGGCAAGTGCGAAGGCTGTGCAGCCATGGTGGAATCGGTATCGAAGGCGCCGGCGTCTCCCGAGGTGCCTGACGCGCAATCCACTCCAGTTGCGAAGGCAATTGCCGTTACGCCGGCCATGCGTGGCTGGTTAGAGTATCTCGCACAAGGGTACGAGATACCGCGCTCGCCAAAGATCCATACCGGCCCGTACTCCACGCCCCACCGCAATGGATTCACGTGGGTAATGGCAAGCAAGCTTGAGGACGCCAACTTGATCGCGTGGGAGGCTGGCCCCTCTCTGTCTGGTCTTCCGCGTGTACACGCGGAATTGACCGCCGCCGGTCGCGGAGTACTTCAGCAGCACAAGGAGCGCCGCAGGGGACGGTGATCCGCATACTCCAGCACCAAGACCCCACGGTATGGGTCCACGGTGTTGACAGTAGCGGGCATCGCCCGAGGTAGCGATCGACCACGCCAATACTGCGTTCAAAGAACTGTTAGGGGTTTGATGTGAAGGCCATTTCTATTCGCCAGCCTTGGGGGTGGCTGATCGTGCGACCGGACCTCTCCGGCCAGGCGCGGCTTGACGCCATCGCGAGGCAGGAGCTCAAGGACATTGAAACCCGGACCTGGTCCACCTCGCATCGAGGCCAGTGCTGATACACGCCGGCAAGGCCATGACCCGCGGCGAATACGGGGACGTGAAGGACTATCTCTCCGAGCTCTACGAAACAGGCCCCTACGACGGAACGCTGATCACCCTACCGAAGTTCGAGGAATTGCAGCGCGGCGGCATCATTGGGATGGCGAACATCACCGATTGCTTGCGCGAGAGCGACTCGCGGTGGCATCTGCCCCACTGCTATGGGTTTGCCCTGGACAATGCGCTCGCCCTTCCCTTCACCCCATTCAAAGGTACCTTGAGCCATTTCGAAGTGCCAGACCACCTGGTGCGTCGATTGGTGCCTCAGCAGAAAGATTGCCAGCACGGGTTCTCCAATATTTGCCTCGTTGGGCAGCGGGACGGCGTAGCGTGCCCTGCCGACTCTTGTGATATCGATGATGGAGTGCGCCATGTCTGATCAGAATTTCGACTGTCCGGAATGCCGCGCGAAGGAGAGTATCTGGATCATGGCCACCGCAGGGGGGCGTGGTACCGGAGAGTCCGCCTCCTACGGGGCAAAATGCACTGCCTGCGAGTGCTGGCTCGCTGACGAGATGCCCTCGAACTGCGACGGCAAGAAGTCCTCTGCCGTGCGCGAGCTCAAGCGGATCCTTGCAAACTGGCCAGAAGAGAGAACCAGGAGGGCGCAGTCCGGCATGGCCGTATTGAATGCGCCCTTAGCCCGACCGCAGCACATCCGAGAGCAAGCGAACGCTCCGACCGCGGCATGGGTTGTGCCCGAGGGGTATGTGCTGGTACCGAAGGAGCCGACCGAGGAGATGCTGACCCACGGACAGGAGGCATGGATAACGAAGCGCCGCGCCCGGCCGGCGACGGAGGATTGCGATGAAGCCGCCGGCGTGTGGCTGGCCATGATAGCCGCCGCACCTCAGCTGCCCAAAGACACGGCATGACGGTTTACGTTGACGACATGAACGCCGAGTACCGCGGAATGCGCATGTTCCACATGATTGCGGACACCGATGAGGAGTTGCACGATATGGCGGCCCGGATCGGCGTCGCGCGACGGCATTTTCAAAAGGCAGGCACCCCGCAGCGCCACTATGACATCTGCCTAAGCAAACGGAAGATGGCCGTCGCCGCCGGCGCCATTGAGATTACCTGGCGACAAACAGGCGCCATGACTCGTCGACGCCGAATTACGAGCGAACTTCGGGTCCCCTTCGGATGCCGAGCGATGGCAGGCGGATAGGATCGCCGATAGGCGTGCTCAACTGGCAGAAATGTCTGACGCAACGACGACAACCACTGGCCGGCTATCACCGGCTAATCCCGTCAAGAATGCAATGAGTGAAAACAGCAAGATTGAATGGACCGACCATAGCCACAACGAATGGGAGGGCTGCCAAAAAGCCGGCCCCGGTTGTGATCACTGCTACGCAGAGACACGCAATATTCGTTTCGGTGGCGGTACGGCCACCAACTGGGGGCCTGGTGCACCCCGCAGGCGCACGAGCGAGGCCAATCGCCGTAAGCCCTTGCGATGGAACTCTCGCCATGAGAAATTTTTTGCCACGCATGGCAGGCGGCAGCGCGGTTTTTTTGAAAGTCTGGGTGACTGGTTGGATAATGCCGTCCCAATCGAGTGGCTGGCGGACCTGCTTGAGACGGTCAGGCTCACACCGAACTTGGATTGGCTCCTGCTTAGCAAACGCATTGGAAACTGGCACGCCAGGCTCGACGCAGCTCGTGAGTATGCTTTCAATCACCGCCGTGATGGGTTGCACCAGTGGATCGCGGCATGGTTAGACGGCCGAGGTCCAGAGAATGTATGGATCGGCACAACCATCTGCAACCAAAAGGAAGCCGACCGAGATATCCCCAAACTGTTGGAGCTGCCGGCGCTTGTACGCTTCCTGTCTATGGAGCCGCTTTTAGGCGCCGTAGATATCGGCGACTACCTGGTACCTAGCTATCCGAACTGCCAAGGTTTTGAGCAGGGGGGCCGGATGGAGCCAGGGTATTGCGGCAGGTGCGCCGGCCACTTTTCCGACCCTATCCACGATCACATGAAGCGCGACACCGTTGATTGGGTGATCGTCGGCGGCGAGAGCGGCCCGAACGCGCGGCCGATGCATCCGGAATGGGCTCGCAGCCTGGGCGATCAGTGCGCAGCCGCTGGCGTGCCATTCATGTTCAAGCAGCACGGTGAATGGGCGCCTGGCTCCGGGGACTTTGGATCCGGGCGCTATGAGACAGCAGCTGTCGCCAGCGACGGCCGGGTGGTGGCCGGCGGATACGAGGCGACCGGCTATCCGGCTGGATCAAGCAGCGCCGACGGTTGGGCCATGGTGCATCGAGCGGGCAAGAAGGCCGCCGGACGCCTCCTCGATGGACTCCAGCACGATGGGTTTCCTGTGCACGGGGCGTCGCCAATCCAGCTCATAGGAGAAATTTCGTGAACCATACATCAGGTCTATTCGACCTCACCTACGCAATCTACTTCCAGCTCGCGTACTTCCTGCCGATGGAGCAGACAGTCGCTGCCCTGCTTTTGTCACTACCTCTTGCAGTGGTCGGGGTGGTCGTTCATGAGCTTGGCCATCTTGGAGCAGCTAGATATTTCGGGGTGCCGGCGGTCATCCATCTGTTCCCTAGGCGGGCCGAACAGGGGGACCGCCGCAAGTTCTGGTTTCTGGCCCCACTTGACGTCGTTACGGACGACGACCACCACTTCGCGCTCGCGCGATGGCAGCGCCGCGTCATCATTGGCGCCGGGCCCGGTATCGATGCGGTCGTCGGGCTCCCATGCCTGCTCTATGGTTTGGCGCTACCGGTAGCGCCGTGGGTCGCCGTTAGCGTTGCCTTTAGCGGCGCCGTGGCCATACTCCTCCGTATGCCCATCAACCTGGTTCCGATTCGCCGCCTTGGGAACGACGGTTACCATCTGATCCACCCCGACTGCCAAGATCCCAGGCGCCGATAGGCGTCCGCCCCCCTCTGGTAGGGCACCATCCAACTCAAGACTTCCGGCCGGACGACCGATACACCGTTATTGGGTCGACTGCTGCCGTACGGCTGACGGGCTTGTGCTTGCCCCTTTGGACTGCTCAGCTGCCACGGGCACGCTATGGCCTTCGAGCGGCTGGTTCGGAACAGCCGACACCCCGCCATCGTTCACGGATCTGGCGGGCCAACGCCGTCCCCGATTTGACTTTCACCAAGCCTCGATAGGATGGAGTCTCCATTACTCGACGCTGTGAGATATAACGATGCAAACGAAGACGATTACGGCCGAAGCCTTCCGTGAGGGTGCGCGTGAGGCAGTTCTGAAGGCGCTCGACGGCTACATGCGTGAACTCACGTGCTGCGATAACGCACGTGGCGCCACCGATGGCGACCTGCCCGCGCTGTTCGCTGGCATTGATGCCCACATGATGCGCGTGGCCGGCCGGTTCAACCCCGAGAGTGAAGAAGTTGGCTCTGCGTACCTGACGATTGCCGCCTGATTTGTGCGCCGGCACGCCGAGATCGACAAGCTATCGGAGGAGACAAATCACGTCCCCTCCAACACCTGGGGCTCCGATTCGGAAATGTCCTTTTCGGACACGTCGTCGATGGTCTGCACGGCCGAATCGGTCGAAAGGGACATAGCCGGTGTCGCGGCCGCGGCCGCCGCCGTCACCATCGCTACCGACGACGGTCTCGGATTTTTTTCCTAGCAGGCCGCTGAAATACCTCCAGCGAACGTCAGCGTCACGAGAGGCTGACGCGTTAATCTGAAGACTCCACCCA
>NZ_JAGIQB010000096.1:0-10058 GCF_017815025.1 Cupriavidus phytohabitans | reverse complement strand
ACGTTCGACCTCACTCAATACAAGTTCCGCCTTTGGTCTTCCTCTCATCACCACCTCGCCGTTTGCGTGCCTTCAACACAGACTACTATGTGGTGTCAATAATGCAAGGAACCTCTGACGCGGGACACTAGCTAGGAGCACACTGGAGGCTGCCCTTCTGGATGACAGCACCAACCGTGCCACCCATTTGGCTCACAACCAGCCTCACTTGCCGAGATAGGCTGAGCAAAACCAACCAGAATCACGACTACTCCCATCAACATCGAACAAATAATTTTATGCATTAAACCACCCCGATAAAATCAATATATGACCTATATTGGCTCACCATTCAAACACCGTGGACAGGCAAGGCAGCGCTGAATTCCTGCTCTTGAGCTGTTCGCCTAGCGCCTGAACGCCTACTGGCACGGCATCGCTGCCCGCTGCCGGCGCACCCGTTGAATACGAGCGTGGCCGATGGAACCAACAACACCATCAAGGTCATTAAGCCCCGTGCCTACGGTTACCGCGACGAGGAGTACTTCTTCCTCAAAATCCGGAGGGCCTTCCCCGGAATTTCTCGTTGAACCTTAAATTTTGTTTGCGATACTCATTGCGTGTCTGGCCTCCTCTATTATAACAAGTCAAATTTCCAAATTCTTCAACAAATCCAAACTCCCAACTCCCAACTCTTCATTCCACTGGCATACCTGGATGGAAGTGTGTTGCAATCCTTGGGCCGATGCCGGCACAGCGGCGCCAAGCAAAGCAGATAATACTAGCATCCCAAACACTGCATTCTTGATGTTAGCCATGATTAAATCCTCAAAAATTGAAGGTGAAGGTATCGCACCACAATCATAGGGTTTGTCGGATTCCGCCGAGACAAACCTTAAGACAGACTGCCATTCCAATTGTTCTGCTCGATGCCAATGAGTATCAAATCGTTGGATGCGACATTCTCACCTACGTTAGAAAGAATGGCGAAGTAAGTCTAGACGGCGTGATGGTTAAGAAGCAAGGTAGATAGAGTGACCCACTGGCCCGCCATTTGATTAGGATCAAAATCTGGCGCTCAGCAGTCGATTGAAGAAGTCTCTTGTGACCATCTACGGAGCAGGAACGAGCCAAAGCGGGCGTCCTCAAATCTGAAGTGCAACACCATTACCAAATGGCAAGGTGTTGCACTTCAGATTTGAGCACGCCTTGTCTATTCTTAGATGCGGAACCTTAGTCCGCCCTGCGAGGTGGACAATGTTCAGTAGGTGACAAATTGCAACAATTTCAACAGCACGTTGCACCGCCCAGAACGAAAGCAAGGGCCTCCATACCAGCGTGCAGTGTAGTTTTGCCCTAAACCGCTCCCAGGCACAGCCCTTGCACTAATACTGTTGACTCGGCCCCTCAGGGAATGCAATTGGTCCCAGCGCTCAGTGTTTTGACAAATGAGCGGCAACGTTAATTGTTGGGCCGCCATATTCTTTCTTGCCCTCCAGGCCCATGTTCAACTCCTCACCAGACCACACTTTAGTCCCTCTTCGTTCTGACCCTGTCCTTTTGGGGGGCGAAGACCGCTCCGGTACAACCATGCTTAGCATTCTGCTCGACTCGCATCCGGATTTGGTCGTAGGTCCGGAGATCGATTTCACGGAGCCAATCAACCTTGGCTCACATATCCTTGAAGTATGCGCCTTGATGGCGTGTCGGGATCCACGGGTTATCGGTACGACGAAGGAAGCCATCGACCCTGAATGGTTCGACGGCGTGCACTTCGTCTGGCAGTGTGAACGTTCGGGCCTGGACCGAGACGACGTAAAGACATTGGTGACCCGTGTGATTGCGGAGCGTGGAACCGACCTGGCTACACTAGAGGATCGCTGCCTGCTTATCGACTCTATCGGCGAGTTCCGGCGACAACAGACCGGGGCGAAGCGATGGGGTCTAAAGCTTCAGCGACGGATCCAGAACATCTGCAAATATGCCACCATTTGGCCGCAAGCACATTTTATCCACATCATTCGCGATGGCCGCGACGTAGCAGCATCCCATGAAAAGGTTCCCGGGTGGGACCATCGGACTATCGGCGAGGCGGCCCAAGGCTGGCTAGATGTCGTCACCAAGGCACACTTGGGTGCGCCCAGTGGTCGCTATCTCGAAGTGCGATATGAGGATCTGGTCACCGCCCCGCGTGAGACAGCTGCACGGATGCTGGAGTATCTGGGCTTGGGATGGAGTGAGAGAGTTCTGCATCACGCAGAGCACAAGCACGCGCTTTTCGACAAACCGTGGGGCCATCCCTCAGCTGACGCAGCTGCTCAACCCCTATATACCAGATGTATTGGGCGGTACGTGCAAGACCTCACGCCTCAGGAGATTGAGCAGTTCGAACGCTTAGCAGGGAGGGAACTGGAAAAATTCGGCTACACGCTGTCCGTGCCGACTCTCCCGAGCAGGGAATAATTCCAGTGGCAACGCAAACGCGACGACAACGCTTGCCCGGCAGCTTCTATCTCCTACTCCTAGGCCAGATGGTTTCCCGCGTCGGCGCCCAAGTGACGCTCATCGCCCTACCTCTGACCGCGATCCAACTACACCGAGCAGGATCCCTCGAGACAGGCTTCTTGCTTGCATGTGGACGTGCCCCATACCTTCTGCTAGGCCCGCTTGCCGGCGTCTTCGCCGATCG
Organism: Cupriavidus phytohabitans; assembly: GCF_017815025.1. Lineage (NCBI taxonomy): Bacteria > Pseudomonadati > Pseudomonadota > Betaproteobacteria > Burkholderiales > Burkholderiaceae > Cupriavidus > Cupriavidus phytohabitans. Next base: position 7,390 of record NZ_JAGIQB010000096.1, on the reverse strand, counting down.
GTTTTCACATCGAATCCTTCTGATTACGGCAAATTGGATAATGGCGCTAACGTTGGCCACAGTACCGGTATCTGCTTTGCTTATCGGCTACGTCGGCATGCCCCATCTCTACACAGTAGCTACACTGATGGGCGGGCTTACGGTAATTGCCGACGTGGCCTTTTTGGCATGTGTGCCAACTGTCGTGCCGCCCCAACAACTTGTACAGGCTCAGAGCTGGATAGAACTAGGACAATCGGCGGCATTGGTGCTTGGTCCGCCGCTCGCAGGCTGGTTGATCTACTCGTTTTCGGCCCCTATCGCGATACTGGCAGATGCGGCGTCGTTCCTTCTGGTGACGGCGCTACTCCCATACGTGATAATAGCGCCGACAACAAGCGCGTCGATGACAAGTGACTACAATCATGACGACGCTAGGAGCATCCTTGAACGCGTTCTCTCGGAAGCGGCAGAGGGCGCGCTATTCGTGTTGCGTACCCCCAAGCTCCGCGCTGTCACCTTTGCTACCGGTACTCTCATATTTTGGTACAGCGCCTACTCCGCCGTCTTTCTGCTGTATCTAACCGAGGGCTTAGGGCTGAACGCCACAACGATCGGGACCGTCTCAGGCATCGCTGCAATCGGAAGTGTTATTGGTACTTTGCTTGCACGTCCTTTTGCTCGAACGTTAGGCTTGGGTCGCGTGTTAATAGCAGCGCTCCTCACCAGTGCCGTTGGCGCAATGCTAACCCCGCTGCTCGAAGTGCCAGGATGGCTTGCATTGGGACTGTCGCAATCTGTATTGTGGGTCGGCAAACAGGTCTACAGCGTCCATCAGGTACCAATCCGCTACGCCTTGGCTCCACCGCAACTGCACGGCCGTGTAAACGCAAGCATCCGGACCATAGTGTGGGGCTTTGCTCCAGTCGGAGCCGTGTTAGGCGGCGCCTGTGGAACATGGCTCGGCGCCCGCGCGACGCTACTGCTTAGCGGAACCCTCATTGCCGGAGCCGCTGGGTGGATCTGGGCATCCCCTCTGCGATCCGTGCGTACACCGCAGTTCGTGGAGGCAGACACTTAAGAATGGCTACCTCCATTACTTCTCTCGGACAACACAGGCCCCATCATGAAGATCACCGACATGCTATCGGTCATCCTATCTTCCCATTTGGCGGGCCAGCGCACCGCATGTGTCCGATCCCCATTGGACAGCCGACGCTCGGCGGCCTTCCTACGTCCAGGAAGCCCACATCAACGTATGCACTTGAGACAGCTGGCAACGGGCCCTTGCAGCCGTCTTGGCTCGCCTGCATATTCGATCTTCCGGGTGAATTCAATGCAGTTGCTTTCACCGAAGCATGCGTGCCTGGGTAACCCGCCACGAAGCCCTCCGTAGCCAGTTCATCGTGGCCCCTTCCGCTCCGCCTGGCGAACGATTTCTTCGCAAGACACTACCGGCCGATGCCGTGAGAATCCGCCGCAGTGTGGCTGCGGACTTCACAGATGGCTGCAAATTGGCAATATCTGGAGAACCTGTTCGACAGCGAGGTTCTCGCTATCGGCTGGCCTGGCTATCTTTGGGCCACAGTGAGCCGTCCGCAAGCAACCACCGTCTATGTCGCCGCAGACCACACCCTAATGGACTGCTACTCCATTCTCCATACTACGTATGAGATTCAACTACTGTATGCGTCAGCACACGCGTCCTCACGGAGCACGGCTGCGTCCATTCTTCCCGAACAGCCGCACAAGCTACCTGGATTTCGCAGAAGCCGAATGGAGCGCCGCCGGTGCGTTGAACGCTGAACACGAATCTATAGCGCGCTGGCGGACCTTTATCAGCGAGAGCGGCGGCCGACTGCCTCAGTTCCCTGTATCGGTAAGCGAGGCGACCGGAAGCCCCGCCGCTCAGCCAAGCGGATACACAGAACTTCTCAACGCATCTGACGCATTCTCCTTCGGTCGAGTCTGCCGCACACTTGAGGGCATCTCGTTTGCTGGGTTGCCAGCCTGCCTTGCCAAAGTGGGCCAAGAAATCTGCAGTTCGAACGTATTCCGTACCATGGTACCCGTCAATACACAGACTGAGCGATTCCAATTTTCCATAGGATGGGTATGTTGGTATGGGGCCCGTAGCCTTCCCCATCAAGCAAACAAACTCTTTCGGTGAGGTGGTGCGTTCGGCCGTTGCAGGCCTAGACGGCTTGAGGGATATCGCGCGAATTCCGCTGCCCCGTGTGGCCGAACTCCTCGGCCAGCCCTTGCGCGACCCTTTCATGGTGTCATACATGGACCTTCGCCATACGCCTGGTGCGAGCAATTGGAACACCTGGGGAACTACCGTCTTCCGTAGCCGCTGCACTGATCCTGATGAGGTGTTCTTTTGGTTCATACGTACTCATGATGGCTTCCAGGTTAGCTATCGACACCCCGCCACCAAATTGGCAGGCATTGCCGTCCCACACTACGTGGAACGCACAAAAGCATTGCTTAGGTCTGTCGCGAGCAACGGCGACTGGCCCGCGCTAACATCCCTTCTCAAAAAGGACAGAATTGCACATGACAGACATCAAACACATTGCGGCGACTGCATCTCGTGATTACACAAGCTTCGATGTTGTTATCGTAGGCTCAGGCGCTTCAGGCTCAATTGCTGCCCGAACACTTGCCGAAAAAGGTTTCCACGTTGCCCTCCTCGAATATGGAGCCTTGGTATCCCCAGGCGCGCTATACGCCCCCAACCAAGCAACCTATAGTAAGGCACGAACATCTCCACACGGTCGCGCCGATGGAAATCCATGGACAGCATGTGCCGTTGGGGGAGGAATGCAATTTTACAACGCGATCATGTTCAGATACCGTCAAGCAGATCTCTCGGCATCCCAATACCTGAGGACTGACATGGAGATAGATTGGCCCATTTCACTTCGGGATCTCGAACCTTTTTATTCCGAAATCGAAAGTCTCTTAGAGATTAGCGGTACGCATGGATTTCAGCCCTATCCAGCAAGCCAACGAGGTCTGCTGATATCCAATGCGATGCAAGAACTTGGCATCACGCCAAAGAGTGTTCCGCTGGCGATCCGGCCATCCAAAACCACCAATGGATGCATTGAATGCTCCTCTTGCAACCACCTAGTCTGCCCTACGGATGCAAAGGCCAACATCCTAGCTAGAGGTGTTTTGGACGATTCCGCTCTCCCAGGATCGATTTCTGTGCTGTACGGATGCTTTGTCAATTCGATCGAGCTCCGAAGCGACTGCCACGCAGAAGCCCTTGAGTGCTATGTGCCGCTCTCCTCGCAGCGGATTCGTATCCCCGTTAAAACTGTCATTGTGTGTGCGAACGCAATTCAGTCGGCGGCTTTAATGCTTCGCTCGAAGAGCCGCCATGCACCTACAGGCATTGGAAATGATTCTGACCTCGTAGGGCGCGGCCTCTCATTCAAGATAAGCGGGTACTCCGTTGGCTACGTGAAGAATCCAGCCGCGCTTCCTGCTCATTGGGGCCCGCATGCGACCGTGTATACGGACGACTTCTATGAGCACCCTGGCGTGCCATGCAGATTTTGGGGTTTAATCTACGAGGCAAATTTGGATTCGCCAGGGGACAACATCGGTCTCGTGCGACTACACTACATCGCTGGGGAAGAACCATGGTCACACAACCGTGTAATGCTTGACGGCGCCATCGACCCACACGGCGTTCCTTACATCCGTATAGCGTATAAAAACTCGGAAAATGATAGGGCACGAATCAGCTTTCTTGCCAACCGGGCTGAAAACACTCTCCGCCGCTTAGGCGCATCCTGTATCGAACGAATGCCTTTCTCGCGAGGCAAAGGCAGTTCACATCTACACGGCACAATGCGTGCGGGTTCTTTTCCAAAGACATCAGTCGTGGATCACTACGGCAAGATTCACGGACTAACGAACATCTATGTTATGGATGGATCCGTTATGAATTTCGCCGGAAATAGCAATCCCACGCATACTATAATGGCCAACGCAAAACGAATGGCGCTGTCACTCGCCGAAAAGGAAAACTAAATGTCCTGTTCTGGATCCACTGGTCATCTGGCTGAATGGGAGCGCGAAACCCGCTCTTCCATCATTTTCAAATCCGCCTGGGGCCCGATGGCGCAGGATATCGATGGCAAGATCTATCTTGACATGTCATCTTGCAGCGGCGCCTCACCCTTGGGTAGTAATAACCCTGAATTTAAGGCGAGACTCTCTCAAGCTATGGAGAGCCATGCCGACGTTCTTCCATCCCCAGTAAGCGCGCAGCGCCAGATGCTAGCTGCAAGAATCTCAAAGAGATTCGCGACTACACCTAGGGTCTTCTTCTTGAGGACCGGATCTTGTGCAACGGAGGCAGCTGTCCGCATCGCACGACGTCGAACCGGTCAACCAATTATCCTAACAGCCGGTTTTCACGGTTGGCATGACATCTTCCAACAGTACCCGTGGTCGGACGATTCTCCAGCCAAAGACCATTACATCCAGGACTTTCAGTATGACTTAGATATCTTGCAGCAGAGGTTGAGTCGGAACAGAGGCAAAGTCGCCGGAATTGTGGTCACGCCAGAGCCGTCGGTCTTTCCTCCGGAGTTACTCCACCAAATCGCTAGGATGGCTATACTGCATGGAGCGCTTTTGATCGTTGACGAGGTGCTTTGCGGACTTCGTTACGCCGACGGTGGTTACTGCCAAGCACACCAAGTCCCGGCCGACCTGATTACCTTGTCCAAAGGACTCGCACAGGGAATTGGCCTTTCTGCGGTTATTGGTACGGCCGATGCCATGTCCGGGGCGGATGGTGTTTATCTTGGCAACACCTACTTATGTGAAAATCGAGCCTTCGTAGCCGCTAATCTAACGCAGCAAATTTTCGAAGAAGATGGCATTGTAGCTCGCTTGGCGGATAGCGGCGCAGTGCTCAAGAGGTTGTTCCACGAGTCATTCGCTAGCTACGGAATACCCGCGCGTGTCTTAGGAAGCGACGCCATGTTCGATATTGTCATGCCTTCGCAAAGACATGGAAGGGCATTTGTCCGACGGTGCCTTCAATACGGTATATACACAGGTTACCCGGCAACTTACATGAGCAATATTTCCATGGGCGACACATTCTTCAGCACTTTACAAGAGGCGCTGAAGGGTGCGCTCGCGGACTACCGCAAAGACGAAGATATGACCGCGCGGGTAACAGACAGATCCATGATCGAATACTGTTGGCGGGCGTTTCGCGCGACAGCGAACACTTGCCTCTCCAACAAGACTTATTGGGCACGATTATGAAAGGCCCCGGCACCGAGATACACACGTTCAAGGATTGCCGCTCGAACTCGCCGCCAAGCGCACAATCGCCGAATAACTTGCATCGCGACAGTTGCAGGGACGTCCTATTGCTTTCGCAAATGGCCGTAGCAGCCTAGCTGCGGCTTTCACCGACATTACTTGAGAGGATAAACTAGAGGCCTATTTGGTGACCTGTTCGGTCCGAGTAGGCGCACCAAAACTAATATTATTCCGCGCAAGACCCATTTCTCTTATATTCAAAGACTCCGCCTAAGTTTAGTCAACGACAAACTTGGGGATCTACTTAGGAGCACCAAGTGAATTGTACGTGCAACCTCCTTCAATTCCTCCATCGTCTTATATCCGCTCACCCGAAATGCGTAATCTGTGGGAGACTCATACATTTTGCGCGTATCTGCGAATCTAGACTCGTCAGCAGTTATCGTGTTCATGAACACGGTGTAGACTGGGTACTTGGCCGCTCCCAGAAAGGCTCTCCGCGTTTCCGTTGTGGGACAAACAAAATCCACAATGCAATGGTCGTTCGCACCGTAGTTTAGCGTCAGATTGGCGATTTCGGCCATACGACGCGCGTGCTCGATTCGGTGCACCAAACTAAACGTCAAGTCGCGATTTATATTTTGCCGAACATAATCCGCATTAACCCAGTTGGCTGTCGGAATTAGATCCAAAAGCATTCGAGCAAGTGTAGTCTTGCCAGATCCCGGAAGGCCTTGAATCATGACGATAGCACGCCCTCTTTGTTTCATATTCCACTTGCTCATGATTGATGACCGTGTCAACGAATGCGGCAAGGAATTCAAGCACTTTTCAATGAATTTTTGAACCACGGTTGGGTCGGTCTACGTTCCCCTCTTGCTCCCTTCGCATTCGAGCCTCAGCGCGGTTTTTCGTAACTTTGCTGGAACTCGGACAACTTGTACAATTCATTGTTTCGATGCCATTTATCCAAATATCAGATGCCTTTTGCTCTTCCGTAGCGGGCTACTTGTGCGGCGTTGCGTTGTGTTAGGTAAAGTAACAAAGCCCAACGGCACGAAGCCCGCCAAGTCACTCCCTAGATGCTTTCACTTCCGAAGTCTCCCCAAAGTGCATCTTCGCATACGAAACTAAATCCTTTGACGTTACTGGAAAGATGGATTAAGTTCAACTCGCTTTGAGTCGATCAAGTTCAAGGAACAGAAACCTACTCGGCATCGATGACACATATTGCACAGCGTCGGATTGAGGATCCCTGTACCGATTGCACGAGCCCTTTGGGATGAAAATACCTAAAAGAGCTCTATTCGCGAAAATGTGCGGTACATCAAGCTGCCTGCCCTAAAAACAGCAGTTGAGCTCGCAGAAAAGTCTGGCGCACTCCTTGCGGGTTCTTTCTGATGGCACTAACTCAAAGCGCTAAATCTATGACCCTACGAATCTCCAGGACACTGATGGTCGTTGCCATCGCCCTCTTTGCCTCTTTGGTCGCGTTTAACAATATAACCGATTACCTTACAAATTTTGTCTTTATTCGTCATATCCTTCTGAGCTTGCCCCCGAAAAACGAATCCCTTGCTGAGCGTTTAAACTCAAGCAAGGAGAGTCAAGAAGATGAGCAAGACGAAGCGAGCGCGCTACACGCTCGAAGTCAAGCTGGAAGCGGTTCGGCTGGTCAAGGCCGGCCAGAGCATTGCGGCGGCGGCGGCGGCGGCGGCGCTGGGCGTGCCAGGGCAGTCGATTTCCAACTGGGTCAAGGCTGAGCAGGAAGGCAAGCTCGGCGGGGGCCGGCACGAAGCCGGTCAGCGCGGAGCAGATGGAGGTGTCGAGACTTCGTGCCGAAGTGGCACGCCTGAAGATGGAGCGTGACATCCTAAGAAAGGCGTGCGCGTACTTCGCGAAGGACTCGACGTGAAGTACGCTTTTATCGAACGCAATCGTCACCACTGGCCGATTTCGGTGTTATGCGAGGTGCTGAAAGTCAGCCCCAGCGGCTTTCATCAACGGCGGCAACGCGCCGCTAAGGACAGGGGTTCCGTCGCGATAAGGAGGTAGGGGCGAGCGGGGGACGGAAAGGTGCTGCGGTTAGGCCACCAGGGAGTAGAAC
>NZ_JAGIQB010000095.1:0-10097 GCF_017815025.1 Cupriavidus phytohabitans | reverse complement strand
AATGTAAATAACTAAACAGCCCGTAACCACAAGGGTTACGGGCTGTTTAGTTACCACGCTTCAAAAGTGCTCTCTAGTTCGCGACACCGTCGGCGGACAAGTTCGACGGCTTGACGACGCTGGATGGCATTGATGGCGTACCGCTTATCGAAGGCGCTGCAACGCAGTTCGAATGCCGCACCGCAACGTCGCATCCGGCGGGCGACCACCTGATCCTGATTGGAGAGATCGTCCGTTACCGGTCGCAGCAAGCAGTACCGCTGCTCTTTTGCCACGGCCGTCTTCAGGCCTACCCACGATCCCTTGCCGAAGCGCGGGCCGTTGGCTGACGATTTCCGGAGACACCATCATGAAAGGCATTCAGGATAAGGTCGCAATCATCAGCGGCGGCGCGACGCTAATCGGCGCTGCGATTGCCCGCGAGTTCCTGCGCTACGGCGCGAGTGTGGTCATCGCCGACATCGACGTACAGCGTGGCGAAGCCTTGCAGGCCCAACTCGGCGGCAAGGCCCGATTCGTGCGCACTGATCTGCAGCGGGATCAGGAGATTGCGCACTGCGTAGAGGATGCGATGGCTGTGTTCGGCCGTATCGACTTCCTCGTCAATGTTGCGTGCTGCTATGTGGACAACGCCATCAGCTCGGACCGGCTGGCGTGGACTCAGGCGCTGAACGTCAACCTGGTCGGCGGCGCCATGCTGCTGCGGGCGGCCCATCCGCATCTTGCAAAGATTGGCGGGGCCGTCGTCAATCTCGGCTCCACCAGCGCGCGCGCCGCGCAGGCTGGCCGCTGGCTTTACCCTGCCTCCAAAGCCGCCATCCTGCAGCTCACGCGCAGCCAGGCGCTGGATCTCGCCGGAGACAGCATTCGCGTCAACAGCGTGTCACCCGGCTGGACGTGGTCCGGCGTGCTGGACACTCTGTCGGGCGGTGACAAGGCCCGCACCAACGCCATCGCCGCCCCCTTCCATATGCTCGGACGCGTGGGGGAACCGGAGGAAGTCGCCGCCGCGGTGGTGTTTCTGTGCTCCGATCATGCGTCGTTCATCACCGGCGCAGACCTGCCCGTCGACGGCGGCTACAGCGCAATGGGGCCGGAACAGCGCCTGTCACCGATCTCCGCGCTGGTCGGGTAGTCCTCACGCCTGGCCGTTACTGGGCCAATGCGGCACCAGCGGCCTCATCGATCAATCCCATACGAGACCGATCCCATGGAAACCGCTGTCCATACCTTGCATTTCCTTTGCCGCCCGGAGGAAGTCCCGGCGAACACCTCGCGCCGTGTCGACATCCCCGGCTTTCCCTCACTCGCCGTTTTCAACCTGGACGGCAGCTTCTTCGTCACGGACGACCGGTGCACCCATGGTGAAGCCTCGCTGTGCGAAGGCGAAATCGATGGCGACCTGGTCGAATGTCCATTCCACCAGGGAACCTTCGATATCCGTACCGGCAAGCCAACCGGGGCACCGTGCCGCATTGCACTCAGGACATACGAAGTAGCAATCGAGCAAGGTGGCGTCCATATTCGCCAGCCGGAATGAGGTCGCCGTGATGTACCGAATCCACCTTGAAGGCGTCGACGGCGACTTTGCATGCCAAGCCGACGATACGGTGTTGCGCGCCGGTCTGCGCGCTGGCATCGCCCTACCCTATGAATGCAATGTCGGCGCCTGCGGAACCTGCAAGTTCGAGCTACTGCAAGGCGAAGTCCTTAATCTTCGCGAAGACGCGCCAGGCCTCTCGACGCGTGACCGAGCCAAAGGTCGGCTGCTCGGCTGCCAGGCCCGCCCGCTCGGCGACTGCACAATCAGGCTGCGCCTGGATGATGCGTGTCGCCCCACTGTACTGCCTGCCATGCGGCTGGCGGCGCTGACTGAGACCCGGGACCTGACACACGACATCCGCGAGTTTCGCTTCCGAGCGCCGGGGCATGCACAGTTCCAGCCCGGTCAGTACGCCCTGCTGCATCTGCCTGGCGTCAGCGGACCACGCGCATACTCCATGTCCAATATCGCAAACGTGGAAGGTGACTGGCATTTCCAGATCCGTCGCACGCCAGAAGGTGCGGCCACCGGCATGTTGTTCGACCACTTGCGTGTCGGCGACAGCATCGAGATCGATGGACCGTATGGCCTCGCGTACCTGCGCACAGACATCGCGCGCGACGTTGTCTGCATCGCCGGGGGCTCGGGACTGGCGCCCATGCTATCAGTGGCACGCGGTCTGGCGGACTGCCAGACTACGCACGCTCGCCGGCTCCATTTCTTCTACGGCGCTCGCACGCCGCGGGACATCTGCGGAGAAGACCTGCTGCGGCAGCTGCCGGGATTCGGCGAACGGATTAGTTACCACGCGACCGTATCCGCTCCCGTCCTTGCCGGGGATCCACCGTGGCATGGCAACACCGGCTTTGTCCACGAACTCGTGCGCGACACGCTGGTATCAGCCCTGACGGACTACGAGTTCTACCTGGCTGGCCCCCCACCCATGATCGAGGCCACCGAGCAACTCCTGCTGGTAGGGCACGGCGTGCCGCAGAGCCAGATCCATTTCGACCGCTACTTCTGATGGTTGCCCTGAACTTGCTCGACGGCGTCGGCCTGGTTGCCGCCGCCCTGACCACGGGCGCGTTTGTTCCGCAACTGCTCAAAGTCTGGCGATCGCGTTCTGCCGCTGACATTTCGTACGGAATGTACGTCGCATTCATTGCGGGTGTATTGCTGTGGCTTGGCTACGGCGTCGCCATCGGATCGATGCCGATGGTGGTCTCGAACGCTGCCGTCCTACTGCAGGCCATCGCCATCGTCGTGCTCAAGCGCCGCTTTGAAGCGTGATGCCCGGCGCAGCCGATACGTGTTTCACCTTATCCCTGTAGATAGCCGGCCGGATTTTATGCACGACCGGCCGCGCCTAAGCTGACCGTAAGCCAAGACCGCCAGGAGGAAGACTACATGTCCACAGATACACCCACTGCCACCCTCGTCACTGCTCCCATGGATCACGTCCACGTCAACCACTACACGCGCGGCGTGATCGGCCCCAGCCTTGAGATGCTCGGTCCGGTCCGTGACGGTGGCCGTATCTCCACCGGCACCCCGCCTGGCTGCTGGGGCCCGATGATTACGCCAATCTTCGAAGGCGGGCACGAGGTCACGCAACCGGTTGCGGTTGAAGGCGCCGAAATCGGTGACGCCGTCGCTCTCAAGATCCTGCGCTGCGAGGTTACGTCCGAAGCCACCTCTTCTGGTGTCATGGAGTTCGTGGAGGGACGCTATCTTGGCGATCCCTTTGTCGCCAAGCTGTGTTCAGCCTGCGGCACGCCGAGCCCGTCCAGCCATGTCGAAGGTATCGGCGACGAAGCGATCCGTTGCAATGTCTGCGGCGCCGAGGTCAATGCCTTTCGTTTCAGTAACGGTTACGTCATCGTGCTGGACCGCGCCAACCAGGTGTCGCTGACCGTTGATCGCGCAGCGGCCCAGCGCATCGCCGCCATGCCTGGCGCGCACGCGCTACTGCCGGAACGATCCGAACAGCATTCGATCTTGTCGCTGGCACGTGCCGACATGGCAGGCGTGGCCGCGCATATGCAGCCATTCCTCGGCAACATCGGCACGCTGCCGTCGACTGATATTCCAGACTCACACAATGCCGGCGATTTCGGCGCCTACCTGGTCAGCGCGCCACACCGCTTTTCGCTGACCCAGGAACAGCTCGACCGGCACAAGACCGACGGGCATATGGACACCAACTCTGTCCGCGCAGGTGCGATCGTGATCTGTCCCGTCAAGGTACCCGGGGCGGGCGTTTACATGGGCGACATGCATGCCCAGCAGGGCAACGGCGAAATTGCCGGCCACGCAACCGATGTTGCCGGGGAAGTCGAACTGGAAGTCGAGGTGATCAAGGATCTCGCGCTGGACGGCCCGATCCTCCTGCAGCGTCCCGAAGACCTGCCGCCGATGGCCCGCCCGATGAGCGCAGCGCAGCGCGCCCATGTGCAGGCACTCGCCGTGCGTTATGGCCAGGGCGAGATCGAACGCAATGGCCCCATCACCTTTATCGGCTCCGGCACGACACTCAATGAGGCAACCAGGAACGGGCTGGATCGCGCCGCGAAGGTCACTGGCCTGCCCTACGACGAGATCCTTAACCGCGCCACGATTGCCGGCTCGATCGAAATCAGCCGCTTGCCCGGCGTCGTGCGCGTGACCTTCCTGTGCCCGATGGCGGCGCTGGACCGCTTGGGCATTGGTCACCTGGTACGCCGCCAGTATGGATTGGAGGATGCGCCCGCGCAGCACGCCTGAGTGGGCCGTCTGGTCATTGCATGAGAATAACCGAGGAGCAACAATGAACGTACCCCATGAGCAATTGCGCTGGGCAAGCAAATTTCCAGAGCTTGGACTAGAGCCGATTCCGGTCGAGCCATGTGTCTCGCCTGAATACTTCGACAGGGAAAAAGAGCAGGTCTTCATGAAGACCTGGCTCAAGGTAGGCCGCGTGGAAGAGATTCCTGACACCGGCGACTACAAGGTCAAGAAGATCCATTTCGCCAAGACCTCGGTCATCCTGATCCATGGCAAGGATGGCAAGATCCGGGCCTTCCACAACACGTGCTCGCACCGCGGCAACAAGGTGATCGTGGAAAGCGGTGAGGAAACCTTCGGCCGCAGCAAGGCTGCAGTGGTTACCTGCCGCTTCCACGGCTGGGTCTATGACGCTCAAGGCCAGATCGCCCACGTACCGGAAGAAGAACGCTTTTCGCCGTGCTGGGAAAAGGCCTCGAATGGCCTCACCCCGGTCCATACCGACGTGTGGGAAGGCTTCATCTTCATCAACCTTTCCAGGGAACCGGTCGAAGCGCTGCAGGACTATCTGGGTGGGATGGGCCAGCATTTGGCTGGCTATCCGTTTGCATCCATGAACCAGTGCTTCAGCTATCACACAACGCTTGATTGCAACTGGAAGATCGCGCTCGACGCATTCTCAGAGGCGTACCACGTCTCCACGATCCACGCCGGCTCCTTCCCCAATGCATTCTCGACCGGCCTGGCGGATGTGGCGCTGTTTGGCGACCACCGGACCACCGGTATCTGCCTGACGCTGGACGCCACGCCGACACCGATTGCCGCGATGGCCAACGAGATTACCGGAGCCTCCCTGGTTGCCAAGCGCGGCGCATCGATGCTGCCGTCCTCGGTCAATCCGAGTCGCCGCGAGGATTTCTCCTTCGAGCTCAGCGTGGTGTTCCCCAACATCCTGATCCATATTTCCGAAGGCATCTGGTTCACGCACCAGTTCTGGCCGATCGCCCACAACCGCACGCTGTGGGAAGGCAAGTACTACGTGCCGGCCCCCAAGACCAACAGCGAGCGCTGGGCCGTGGAGTTTGCGCAGGTCCTGCAACGCAACGCGTGGCTGGAAGATACCGCGACGATGGAGGATACGCACGAAGCGCTGGAATCCGGTGCGAAGACGCATATGGTCCTGCAGGACGAGGAGATCCTGCTGCGCCATGGATACAAGGTGCTGGAGCAATACATGACCGCCAAGCCGGAGTAAAGACATCATGAACACGAGTTTGCCGAAAGACTTCGAGATGCTGGAGCCCCTGGTGGCCGACTGGGCCCTGCAGACGCAGGATGCGCGCCAGGCGAGGCGCAAGGCCTCCAGCCGTGGGGAACTGCAGTACTTCTACGACAACATGCTGCCGCGGATGCCGGCGATTCTGAAGTACCTCGATCGCTATCCGCTGGGTGAACTGCCGCTTGACGTATCGCGCCTGCTTGCGCTGTCGCTGTCGATGGCCGAGGTGGCACCCCACATCGAGCTGTACGGCGGCAATCCGGGCGTGCCTTACGCCTTCGAGGAGTCGCGCTTCGTGGCCGAGCACGGGCAGTCCGTGCTGTAAGCAGCGGCCAGCCATCCACGTCGCCACCCCTTGCCGCCGGCCGATGCCGGCGGCGTCCTACTCCGCCATGACATCCCCCACCCTCTCACAGCGCCTGCACCGACTGGAGGCCATCGAGGCCGTACGCCGGCTCGTCGGCGAATATGCACGCGGCGCAGACCGTCGCAACGATCCCTGCATCATGGGTCCACTGTTCCATGAGGATGCCATCTGGGAAGCGGCAGGCTTCGGACGATACGTCGGCCGCGATGCCATCACCACCCATCTGGCGCAAATTGGCGCCGAGCAGATCGTATGGAGCCTGCACTACATGGTCTCTCCGGTGGTCGAGGTCAACTCGGACCTCCGCTCCGCCCGCTGCCATTGGTACCTATGGGAACTGGCACACATCCAGGAGGACGGCGTACGCCGCGCCCACTGGATCGGTGGCTGGTACAACAGCGAACTGACCGAAGTCGACGGCATCTGGCGCTTCCTGCACGTAAACCTGGACCTGCGTCTCGTGCATTCGAACGGTGAAGACTGGGTGCCCGCCGTGGCCTGACTGGCCGTCCGCGGAACTTGCCTGTGATGTCAGGCTGCCTGCGCGACGCAGCCCGGCAACAATACGTGGCAGCGCGTCTCGCGGACCCCGCCATTCTCGTGGGCGGCTGCCTCGGTCATCCACAGGTGTCCACCGTGTGATTCGACAATGGACCGGCACAGCGACAGGCCGATTCCCAACCCCTCACGCTTCGTTGTGAAGAAGGCTCCGAACATCTTGTCCGGGCTGATGCGCGGCAACCCGTGGCCCGTGTCCGCGAGCATCATCTTGACGCGGCCCGAAGATTGCCGTCCCACGGAAATCCTCAGACGCCGGCAGTCACCCTGCGCCTGTTCAATTGACTCGATGCCGTTGACGGCAAGGTTCACCACGACCTGCTGGATCAGCACGTCGTCGCATTCCACCCAGCATGGCTCCGTATCCATGGCGTACTCAAGCGTCACGCCCGCATGGCGTGCGCGCACGCCGATCAACTCACCCATATCCGCCGCTAACCGGCGCAGGTCGGCGGTGCGGCGCTGGTAGTCGCTCTTGCAGGTGAAATTGCGCACCGTATTGATGATCTTGCCAGCGCGTTCCGCCTCGTTCTGCGCAAGCTCGAGCGCCCGCAGTATCCCGGCCTCGGAATAGGTGCCCGACTGGATCTGGCGCCGGCAGCCGGCCACGAAATTGAGAATGGCAAAGAAAGGCTGGTTCAGCTCGTGAGCCAATGCCGCGGCCATCTCTCCGGTGGTCGACAACCTCGCGATATGGCCGAACTGGCGCTCGCGCGCCCGGGCCAGTTCCTCGTCCTGCACGCGACTGGTGATATCTCGGAAATTGATCAGGATGCCAGCCACCGCAGGATCGCGCACGAGATTCCTGCACGTGGCTTCGTGTATGCGCCATTGGCCGTTCCGATGCAGGATTCGATAGGTCAGTGTGGTGTCGGCTTCCGGCGGCAGGTTCCTCAGGATTTCGCGGAACCGCTCGCCCTCCGCCTCGCTGACGAAGTCGTAGACCGAGCGGCCGGTGACAAAGCGCGGCGGCACGCCCAAGAGCGGCAAGATGGACGGGCCCGCAAACCGTATGACGCCGTCGATCGACAGGATCGCAATGCCGTCGGCGGAGCGTTCTATCAAGCGGCGATAGTGCCGCTCCTTCTGCCGCAACGCGGCCTCGGCTTGCTTGCGTTCGGTGATATCGCGCGCAATGGCCAGCACTCTGACCACGCCGTCCAGCATGATGGGCTTGAGGCTGACCTCGACCGCCGTCTCCGTGCCGGCACGGTCGCGGATCACCCATTCGAATAGCTTGCCCTCCAGGGCGGTCGCGGCTTCGCGGACCAGCCGCAATCCCTCATCGTTGTCGTAGGGAAAGTGGTTGCGCGTCAGATCGCCGATCGTCATCCGGCGCAGTTCCTCGACACTGCAGCCATACACCTCGCACGCCTTGCGGTTGGCATGGAGTATCTCGCCGCTGTCCTTGTCATGAATGACCATGACGTCGTTCGCGTACTCGAAAACGTCCCGATAGTTGGTTGAGGCAGTCATGTATGGATCCGGAACGGGGAAGGGCAACCGGCGCAGATGGCCGCTGGCGAATCAAGCGTATGCCAGATGACGTCATCCGCGCAAGTCGATGTGGCGGTGCCCGCACGCGCCGGCGGATGCATGCGTGACGACCCCATAGCGCGATAAGGGATAGCGCTTATCGCTGTACATGGACGGACCGATCCCAAACTGCGCGCGCGCCACGTACGCTGCCGTCAGGCCTCGCACATGTCCGGGCCGGCAAATCATAACCATTCCATGGAGGAGACAATGCAGGCAAAGAGGGATCTTGCGGCCAGCGTGGAGGACCACGCGCTGGAGGCCGTACCGGAGGGCAGCCGCAAGGGCTGGCTATCGCTGTCCTGGAGCACCGTCGGGATCGTCACGACGCTGGTGCAGCTTTTCATCGGCGCGCTGACCACGTTTGTGGCCGGGCTTCATATCGCGGTCCTGGCAGGGATCACGGTCACAGTCATTGGCGCCTTGCTCGGCTGGGGTGTCGGCCATGTCGCCTACCGCACGGGACTGTCCAGCACGGTGCTGTCTCGCTACCACGGCTTCGGCAGCAAGGGCTCGATACTGACCGCCGCCGTGTTCGGCTTCATGATCATCGGCTTCCTTGCCCTGGAGAATGCCCTGCTCTACAAGGGCTTTCTCTTCTACCTTAACCAACCGGACACACTGGCCAACCGCGTGATGATCTACGGGGGGCTGACGCTGGCATGGGTGGTCATCACCGCTTTCGGTTTCGAGCTAGTGTCGCGTGTGTCGTCGTGGATGCTGGTCACCTTCCTGGGTGTGCTGGCGTACATGTTGTTTGAAGTGATCGCCGTCTCCGGGCAGAGCTGGAGCGCCGTATTCGCTTTCGGCGCACAGTTTCCGCCGGAGGCCCTCAAGGCGCTCGGCGCCGAGACGAACTTCGGCAAGTTCGCCTTCTGTGTCAATGTCATGGTGGGATCTGCAGGGGCGCTGGCCCTGATCGATGCCGATCTCGGGCGCTATGCGCGGCGCTCTCGCGATATCGGGATCGCGGCTCTGCTCGGCAATCTCTTCATGGACGTGGTCATGCTGGTGGTCGGTGGTGTCGTCATGTACGCCGGCATGGCTGCATTGACGGAGTACTACGTCGGCACCGGCATGTCACGCGAAGCGGCCCAGGCAGCCGCGCTGCAAAGCCCGGACAGCGTCGCGGCCGCCTTCATCGTCTTCGGAGGCGTGGCCGGCACGGTGCTGATGGTGCTGGCGCAATCGAAGGCACAGGTACTGAATGTCTACAGCGCGTCGCTGTCACTCACCAATCTGTTCGATGCCGCATTCTCGTGGCGGCCTGGCCGGCTCGTATTCGTAGTGCTGGCCAATGTGATTGCCCTGGTGATGCTTGCCGGCTCCATACTTGCGTGGTTCAACACGTTCATCACGGTGCTCGGCATCCTGACCACCAGCTTTGCCGGCATTATCGTCGCCGACTATTTCCTGGTACGACGCTTCGTTCCCGGCGCTGGCCCGCAAGCCGATGGCCAGCCCGGTTTCAACTGGGCCGGCATCCTCACCTGCGCCATCGCCTTCGTACTTGCGCACTATGTGCTGGTCGAATGGATGCCGGTCGAGTTCTTCGTCTCCATCAGCACTTCACTGCTGCTCTACCCCGTGCTGCGCATCGGCTCTATGCGGCGTCAACGGGACGCTGCGTCCCCCGTGCGCCTTAGCTAACCGCGCGCACCCATGCCAGCCGCGACCCGCGCAGACCGTGGGTCCACCCATCGATAACGCTGTGGCGCCCCTCGCTGCGAGCAGCAGAAGAACACACGACCATGATGATGTTTTCAAGAAAGCAGATCGACCAGTTCCTGCCTTGCCTGGCCCTGACGTGCGCCGCAACCGCGCACGCCCAATCCTCGGTCACGCTCTACGGCGTGATGGATGCCGGCATTTCGTACGTCAACAACCAGGGCGGCCACGCCAACTGGCTGCTGGACACCGGCATGCTCTCCCCCAACCTGTTCGGGCTGCGCGGTAGCGAATCGCTTGGCGACGGCCTTAACAGGCTGCTGAAGTACTAGCCGCGCAAAAAGCGAAGCTTGCCTCTACAAGGCTGAAGGGCTCGCTATTTT
>NZ_JAGIQB010000094.1:0-10440 GCF_017815025.1 Cupriavidus phytohabitans | reverse complement strand
CGTCATGCAGCTTTCGTGATCCTCATTTAACGTCTCTGCCGCCCTTCCGTTGGCAGAGGTTTTTCAGACCATCCTTAACTCAATTGTGCCGGCAGATCGCCTGGAAGCTATCTTCTGTACTGCTGGGCGTCGAGATATGCGTCGCGAGAAGGCAAGAGATGGTCCGCGCAGAGCGCAACCAACGCATCGATATCGCCGGCTTTGAGCGCTTCGATCATTTGCCAATGTTCTTTGCGCGCCCGTTCTCGATACTCAGCCGATACAAGTGACGCGAAACGGATTGGGTGCGTCTGTCGAGCAAACTCCGATATCGCCTTCTGCAGTGTGTTGTTACTGCAAAGGCTAAAAAGTTCGCGATGGAAAGCTAGATTCAGACGAAAGACGGTGCGCGCATTGCCTGCCGCGACAGCCGCGTCGTGTTGTATCTGTATGGCAATCAGGTGTTCCAGCCTGGCGGGCACGAGCGATAGGTCAATTCGGCGCGCCGCCTCGGTTTCCAGCATACAGCGCACCTCATAAAGCTCCTTTACCTCCTGAACCGAAAATGAGCGAACTAGAGCGCCAATGTTCTTGCGACGCTCAATCAATCCCATCCGGTCCAGCGCAGCAAGGGCGTCCCTGACGACGTGACGTTTGACCCCAAAGCGCTCCATCAACTCATCTTCGACCAACCTCTCGCGCGGATGCAGTCGGCCGAAGACGATGTCCTCTTCCAGAGTCGCGATCATGGCGGCCAAAGGGTCTGAATGAGCAAAGCTGGCTTCGTTGATATCAGGAACAGCGGAGAGCATTTCGGTGGCAGGCATCGGGCCAGCAGCACCGCCAAGCGAGGCGGGTGCTGCGGTACGAGCGGGAATGAAAACCATCATTTTGACCTATTTTCCCCACCCCAAGGTGCTCCGGCCTTACTCCCCTTTACCCGGTACTTTGCCACGCGACTGCGCAGCGCGCAGGAAGTCGAAGTCAACGCCCTGATCTGCCTGGGTTACGGTGGTGAGGAAGAGCTTGCGGTAGCCGCGATCTGCGGTTGGTACGACGACGGGCATCGCGTCTGCGCGCCGCTTCAGTTCCTCATCGCTGACGTGCAGCTTCAACTCGCGACGAGAAACGGACAGGCTGATACGATCGCCGCTCTGAACATACGCGAGCGGCCCGCCAACAGCGGCTTCGGGTGTGACGTGCAAGACGATTGTGCCGAATGCTGTGCCGCTCATCCGGCCGTCGGAGATGCGCACGATGTCCTTCACGCCCGCCCGCGCAAGTTTGCGCGGGATCGGGATGTAGCCGGCTTCAGGCATACCGGGCGCACCCTTGGGGCCAATGTTTTTCAGTACCAGGATGTCGTCGGCCGTGACATCGAGTTCGTCGTCATCGATGCGGTTAGCGAGATCTTCGGCGTTCTCGAATACCACCGCACGTCCCTCGTGCTCCATCAGCTTGGGATCCGCTGCCGACTGTTTGATGATGGCGCCGCCCGGCGCCATGTTGCCCTTAAGCACGGCGATGCCCCCTTGGGGATAGATGGGGTTCTCGCGCGAGCGCACTACGTCTTGAGGGAATCCAGGGCCGGCACGCTCAATCTCTTCACCAAGGGTTCGACCGGTCACCGTCATGGCGTCGAGATTTAGCAGGGGCTTCAGCTCACGCAACAGGGTTGCCATGCCGCCCGCATGGTGGAAGTCTTCCATGTAGTGGTCGCCCGAGGGCTTCAGGTCTAGCAGGACTGGCGTCTCGCTGCCCATGCGATCCAGCTCGGCAAGGTCGATGTCATATCCCATGCGGCCTGCAATTGCCGCCAGATGCACGATGCCGTTTGTGGACCCACCAATGGCAAGCAGCACGCGCATGGCGTTCTCGAAGGCAGCGGGCGTGAGAATCTTGTCGATTGTCAGGCGTTCCTTCGCGATACGAACGGCCTCCGTGCCCGTTTGCTCTGCGACACGGATGCGGTCTGCAGTCACCGCGGGAGGCGAGGCGCCGCCAGGCACTGTCATGCCCAGTGCTTCAGCGATGCAGGCCATCGTGCTCGCGGTACCCATTACCGAACAGGTGCCAACGCTGGCGACCAACTGGTTGTTCACGTCGGAAATCTCCTCAGCGTCGATCTCTTCCGCGCGGAACTTCCCCCAGTACCGGCGGCAGTCCGTGCAAGCGCCGACGCGCTCGCTCCGGTGCGAGCCGGTGAGCATGGATCCAGTAATTAGCTGGATAGCAGGGATCCCAGCCGAGGCCGCGCCCATCAATTGGGCGGGAACCGTCTTGTCACAACCGCCGATCAGAACCACTGCGTCCATCGGCTGTGCGCGAATCATCTCCTCGGTGTCCATGGACATGAGGTTGCGCAGGTACATGCTGGTCGGCGCCGAGAAGCTCTCGTGAATCGAAATCGTGGGGAAATCCATGGGCAGGCCGCCCGCGAGCATGATGCCGCGCTTCACCGCCTCGATCAGATGGGGCGCGTTGCCATGGCAAGGGTTGTAAGCGCTGCCGGTGTTCACGATCCCGATGACGGGACGGTCCAGCGCGGAATCGGTGTAGCCGGCTCCTTTGATGAACGCCTTGCGAAGAAACAGCGAAAACCCGCGATCTCCGTAATTCGTGAGGCCTTTGGAGATGCCCGTCGCGGCGGCTTCAGGGGCGATGTCGTGGCGCGGAGCGGCGCTTTTCGGGTTCTGGTCTTCGTTGGGCATGGATGAGGAGCTCTGTAACTGGGGGGACGAGGGAGTCCCAACTGCTATGTCGGTGTGAAGCATAGCCCAAAGCCATGCAGATTGTTGTTAGGGCTATCACCTATATTATTAATAATTCAATTGACTAGAGTTCGGCAGGTTCTTGGCATCGAGCCAGGCACACGCATTCGCACGACCTCACTCGATAGAAGGAGACCATCATGAATACTCGAACTGCACCCAGATTGGGTCACATCAGTCGCCGAAGCGCCATCTTGGCTGGCGCTTTGACACTCCTAGGTGTGACTTTCACAGCTCATGCTGGCGCATATCCCGACAAACCTATCAAACTCGTGGTGCCCTACACCCCCGGCGGCGCGACGGACGTAATTGCCCGAGTTATCGGGCAGAAGCTGTCCGTTTCCTTAGGGCAACCCGTTGTTGTCGAAAACAAAGCCGGTGCGGCTGGCAACCTCGGCGCAGCATACGTGGCTAAGGAGAAGCCGGATGGCTACACCTTGTTGCTCGGAGCTCTGACCAGCCATTCCATCAACAGCGTTCTGCTGCCATCCTCGGCGGGCTTCACGATGGTCAATAGCTTCGCGCCTGTGGCAGTTGTCGGTCGCGTGCCTCTCGTTGTTGCAGTCGGTCCCTCGTTCAAGGGAAAGACGCTCGCCGAATTCATCTCCGCAGCGAAAGCAAAACCGGGCGGAATGAATTATGGGTCGTCGGGCAATGGCTCGCCGCAGCATTTGGCGGCCGAACTGTTCAAGCGCCAAGCCGGGGTTGACTTGGTCCATGTGCCTTACAAGGGAAGCAGCCCGGCATTGAATGACCTTATGGGCGGGCAGGTTGACGTCGTCTTCGACACGCTGCCCGCTACCCAATCGTTCATCAAAGGCGGCCGATTGCGCGCACTGGCTACGGCCACGCCGCAGCGAGTTCTACCCGAGGTTCCGACGGCAAGTGAGGCCGGTTTGTCCGGGTTCGAGGTAAGTTCTATGTTTGGCCTTCTGGCGCCTGCCGGCACCCCCGCGCCGATCATCAACAAGCTCAGCACGGCCCTCAAGGACATCATGGCCCAGCAGGAGGTAAAGACCGCGCTGACCAATCAAGGTGCCACGCCGGTCTACACAACGCCTGACCAAGCTCGCTTGCAAATCAATGATGAGGTGGCACGGTGGGCAAAGGTTATCAAGGAGTCAAACATCAAGGCTGACTAACCAATTCGCTCTGATGTGTCGGGCGAACGGTTGCCATTGAGAGCGGCCTGCGCCTGGCACTTGGATACGTGGTCCAACTGTGATCGACGTTGAGAGGAGGGTAGAGCGAAACGAAGAGAAAAATCGGATCTGCATTTCAGCAAGCAGTGTCCGCAGCATCCCCTCCATTACTGCTTCGGACGATGACCGTTAAATCAATGCTTGACCGCTGCGCCATCGTTATTGTCTATAAGGGCCGTCCTTCGCGCAGCGAAAACCAACAATTGATGAAAGGCTGGCAGGCGAGACATCGACGTCGCTAGACCGGAGCGTGCGTGTCGGTCGTGGTCAAACTGCCAAGCATTTCAAATGCTTGGAGACAACGGCGCCTCACAGACGGACAACAGACGTTCATGCTGAAGTGATTGCGTGACCGCTCATGGCCGGGTAGGCGACGGACGCCGGCATGTACGGTCGGTCCTTGCCGACAAGTCGTGACCTCTCCAAGCCTTGAAGCCGAGCAACGGCCGCTGCCGCGCCCAGTGATGAGACAGGTCATCTCAGCTCGAATGACTCTTCGCCGCTAGGGTTGCCAGTTGCCGCTAGTCTGCTGCGGCCGTCATAAAACGGCCGTCTTCGCGCCGTGGTAATCGGCGCTTCACGGCCTACTTTCCGCTGCGCTTGCCGCCGATGCCAACCTTGCCGCGCCCGACCTTGCGATGCGGCACACAGGGGCGCAGCCTCTTCCTGGAGCTAGCTGTCAACGTGACGTGCTCCGCAGGGTAGCGGGTCGTCCTGTGCAGCGCGGCCTGATAGGCGGGATGGCCCGGATCTATGCGCTTGATAGCTGACATGACTGGCACCTCCTCAGGGGATTCTAGTCCGAAACGGCACGGCGATTATGCCGCCTTCCTGAACACGCCATGCGCTCGTTCTGGTTACGGTGGAGCGGATCTACCCTTGAATCGACCGCAAGACGGCCTTCAATGAGCTGTGAATCCTATTGGCCAGAAACGGAGCCAGGCCGCCGCTGCCCGCAGTCTCTTCCCGACCCAATGCGGTCCTCTGGATGCGCCAGAAGCAGACATAAAAGCCTCTATGAGGGCGAGGGTGTCAACCCCCTGCAGTATTGGATTTCAGCCTATGGATGTCTGGCGCGATACTCTCTCCCTTGCAAGCCATTACTTTTCGTTCGCGGACTGAAGCGGCGCGATACCGAGGTCGGGGTCACTCAGTCCGGGCTGCTGCCCCGGACTAGCTTCTATCCGTGCCGGCACAAGGACCGGGCACCACATACCGCATGCGCAAAGCGCAGGACTACCCCTGTTACCTGCGCGCCCCATCTAGAAGGACGGCTACCCGTGCGGCGGGTAGCCCGGCTTTTTTACGGGCGCGCTGACCTTGCTATCGTATGCATCGCTCTCCATCCTTAGACCGGAATCACGTCACTACTACTGGTTTGAGGCTTGCCCCGGGGGGAATCTCGCCGTACTCGAGATAGCGCCACAGGGCAATTGCCAATCGGCGGGCAAGCGCGACAATGCCCACGCGCCGCATGCGTTTGCTGCCTGGCGCGAAGCGCTCATTGAACCATTGCGTGAGCTTACTCGTCGGCTGGTAGCGTAACCAGGTCCATGCCAGTTCGATCATGATCCACCTCGAGCGTTTGTTGCCCGCCTTGCTGATGCCTTGCTCGAGCTGGCTTTCGCCACTACTGTAAGGCGTCGGTGCCAATCCCAGGCAGCCTGCGACTTCGCGCCGGTTGTGAAAGTGCCGCCAGCCAAACAGTTCCTTGATTAGCACCCAGGCGCTGCCTACGCCGATCCCGCCAAGCCGGGCGAGAAGCGCGATGGCTGGCTGCGCGCCGGTCTTCACTGCCTTGTGCTGCTGGGTTTCAATTGTCTTGACCTGCGCTACGACCAACGCCAGTCGCGCGACTTCACGCTCGATCTCGGCACCTAAGCCAGCAGGCAGTTGCGAGCCGTGATCGTTCCACCAGTGGTTCCAGGATCGGCCCCCGATGCGAGGGACCCGCAGGTTGTGCAATACCAGCAGTGAACGAATCCGGTTGCTGTGGGCCGTGCGTTCCTGCTTGAGTCGACTGAGTTCGCGATGCAAACGCCGCTCGTCTTCCTGCTCTTCGGTTGGGATCCGCGCGACTGCCCACACGCGCCGCTCGCCGGCGTAGTAACGCATCAACATGGAGAGCAGCTTGTCGCCGTCGAGCCGGTCGGTCTTGGCACGCCGCGCACGGCGGTTGACTTCAATGCTGGCCGAATCCACAACCAGATTAACGATGCCATGTTCCGTCAACCAGCGGTGCAGCCAGAAGCCATCGCGGCCAGCTTCATAGCAACTACGCACCGGGGCTTGCCGCGCCAGGCCGCAGCGTGCCTTGGCTTTGGCGATCACATGCAGGACTGCATTCAGGTCGCCAGCCACAAGCGTATGCCGGCTCGGCCCACACACGCCGTCCCCCAGCGACAGCTTCCAGGACTTCTCGCCCAACTCGAATGCCATGTAAAGCCAGCCAGTGATCGTCGTATTCTGCCCCTGAAGGGCTGTGCGAGGTGCGTTCATTTGCGTGCTCCTTTCGAGAAACGAGACTGCGAACCCTCGTTTTACTCCAGGGGGCTTACCTCCGCGGCTCTTCATAGTATCCAGTAGTTAAGTCATGCACTACGCTGGGTGCGCACCCTTTGAAGCTCAATATTGATGTCGTTCTCTTGCTCAGAATAGCCGAGTAGCGAGCCCTGCATTCGCTCAAATCCCTCGTTCCACCCGGAGTGCTTCGACGTTTCAAAGAGAAGAACATAGGCCTTAATTCGCCACGCCTCCTCAGGTAGCGCGTAGAACACCCATCTAACTCGATGCAGGCCGTTGTCTACCGCTTCAGCATATTCATACTTCACGAACCGACCCATTCCCACATGTGCATCAAACTTGACTTCTGGAAAAAGCGGAGAGATGCAATCCGTTGATGGCTCCTCGTCAGTAAAAACACTAAGTGGCTTGCGCCCTTGGAGCATAAGCAACAGTTCGCGGTTCGTGTGCAGCAAGTAGGGATACTCGTCAACCGCGCTGCGCATCCTCAGTGTCACGCGTCCGTCATGATGTATTCCAAGACCATAGCCACTGTTGAGCGTTTCAATGCCCAACTTATCCAACTCATAGCTCGCCCAGGACTCGAAGGTTTCAATCTCGAGAGCGCGGCAAAGGCCCGCAATGTCATGAACGTGAAAGTTGTAGGTCCGGATAATGCTGTCAGTTTCTCGATCGTAGGCCTCTGCGACTAGCGTTGTTTGGCCGTCGCTTGCCGCTGCGCTGCACCGGTTTTCGGTTGTCATGATGTCGGCCCTTCTTGGGATCAACCTCCGCTCCTAACTTCCTCTCTCCAAGCCACCAATACATCGGCGACCTTCTTGGTATGAGCAACCTCTTGGCCCATTCCCATTCGAGCTCGAACAACTCGGATCAAGTACTCCGTGATCACCGCTGCGCTTGCACCTTCTTTCAACAGCTCGAACACATGCGGCACGTAGGCATTGTATTCGTCGCGCGCCGATGGAACTGTCGAGATGCCGATGGGATCCCAGAGGTAATGCAGAACCTCGTCGACCCTTCGATAGAGTTCTTTGTCGGGATCGGACAACCTGGTATCCATTGCAACTCCCCGGTCCAAGCGCCGGAATACGACGTCTGAAATTGTAGGGCGGCAGGCCATTGTCGAACCGTCTCGAACTCTGGGCGGCGCGATCGGAGGGACGGTGGCTGAAATCAGGTGGAAGGCACCGGCCTAACCCCTAGGATCTCGACAGATCGGCAATTGAACCGAACATCAAAGCCGGCGAGAGGCCTCATATCAAAGCTAAGGTGACCATTATCTTGCGTCGATATAACGATCTCGTCCAGCCAGCCACCGCCAGACAGTTCATTGAGATTGATGTTGGTCTCACCTATATCCCGGCATAGGAATTCAACGATCCGATCCTCGCCTGAACCCGTCCACTTTGGATTGTCCTGGCCGTCATGCCGTACTGAAATAGTTGCATTAGCTACATACCGGCCTGATTCCTCAGCCAGCCTAATACAGAAGGTGACAACCTCAGAATCGTGAAAGGTTGGCCAGTAGCCAAACGCATTCAGGACCAACTCGCTGTGCTGTACCAACGTTTGACCCGACTCACCTGCAGAATTGTCTACGCTCATCGCTCGCCTCCAAAGGCTCGATACTGCTTCGCCCCCGTGGTACTCGTGTCTGCTGTCCGTGATATGCCCGGCAATTGAAGCATAACCGAGGGCTGACCGGCGTGCGCAATGCGCTGCATAACACTGGAGACCCAGCGACGCCGCGGCTCGCAGGATGTCGCAAGGCGCGTGATCTATGAGACGACGTGCACCATGGTTGCCTTCGAACGGCGGCATTGTGGTCCGGCGGACGCTCGAATGTCTCAAGATAGGAGCGAGCGAACGACGCCTTTTGGCCGACTCAGGTCCTTCGACTCAACGGAAACCCCGTAGGCCGTTGCAGGTGCCAGAAAACCAAGTAGATGGCGAGAGGCACTGCAGTTATGTAGAGAAATCCGACCATAAAGAACGCCGCAGCAGAAGCAATGCCGCAGGTACTCCCTGCAATAGGCCAAAGCCAATGACAACCGCGGTTCTGAATCCAGCGAACGGTCATGACGGCAAGCGATACCCAGGCTAGTAGCGGCGCGATCCCTAGCCAATTTGTACGCCCGGACCCAAGTCCAGTCGACATGGCGAACATGAGCGACGCAAGAACGGCAATGGATGCTCCGCTCCAAGATGCAACAGCGGCCGCTACACGGGTGCCGTTAACTGGTGAGGATGTCGTTCGGGGCCGCATCTTTTCTCCTTTGGCAATATCGGCAGTCTGGTCGATTCTGCAAGCGCCTGATCGAACCCGCGATTCGCTACGCCGCGACCAGCCGGCAAGAGGCGACACTTGGCGGTCAACCGCTGACTCAGCGAACGTTCATTTTTCGGTCTGCCGCGGCCTCTCTAAGGACCCAGGCGCGCGTTGTCCGAGACTGCAAAAGCCACGCACTGAAGCCGACGGCAGAGTTCACCTAGGCGCTCGACGAATTGATCGTGCGATGCATCTGACCAAGCCGCTCCAAAACGCAAAGCAATGTGCGCTGAGCCCACCGGGTCACCCGCCAGGCTGACCTCAAGGGCATATTCCTCATTGTGAAGAAACACCCCTGTCGTGGCACCGGGGAATATCGAATCGAAACCTCGGCGGACCGAAGCCAGGTCTCCCAGGTCGTTCGCGTCACGAACGCTGTCCAGACTCTCGGCGTCGGGATTCGAGGGCCTTAATACGATGATGTCAAAACTCATTGCTGGCTTTTGGCACGCGCTTTCAATGTTGTGATTGCCGGGCCGGCAATGCAGTCCATCGCCTCCAGCCCCTCCCGGCATTCTAGCGAGGCTGTCTGGTGTGCAAGGCACACGTGGCCTGCCACGCTGCGCACTGTTGTGGCCCGCAGACACCCCACTTCGCGATACTGGCTTGCCCGGCCTGTCCCTTGTAGTTTCGGATCGTCGCTATTGGCGCATTTGGGCTCCATCGGCCCCCCGGGCCAGGAACAGCCGGAGCGCCGGGGCAATCTTCACGCTAACAAGTCGGCCGAACACGCCAGCCTAACAATATGCGGAAGCACGCGACCATCGCCGGTCAACCCTCGACACTGTGGATCCTGCTGGGGGCCTATGTACTGCCCTACATCGCCGGGGCCGCCATCGCGCTGTACTGGCCCGCGCAATCGAGTCCGTTCGGACTGGACTTTGCCGATACGATCCTGGCCCGCCTGGTGCCGTCGGTATCCGGCTATATCAAGAGATCGCACTTTCCGCATGCCACTGCCGCCTATTTCGTGCTGTCCGCCGTGCTGTTCCTGCCTTGCCTGATATTGGGGGTCCTGCGTCCGCTGGACGTGCTCTACTTCGGGTCCGTGAGGCGGATGGACGCCTACAAGCGCGAATATTAGGGCAGGTCCGGGCTGACCCGCGCCATCGCGTTGCTCTTCTGCCCCGTGGGGATCTGGGGTGCCTGGATGCAGCCCGGCTATCAGTTTGGCCTGTTGCCTGTCCACGAGGCGCGTTGGGCCTTGGCAATTGGCGGCCCGCTTCTCAACTTCTATACGCTGTCCTATTTCATACTGCTCGGCATTGTCATGAGCGTTCGATTCTGGCCGGAATTCAGGATCCTCCGCAGCAATGGCTGACCTGATCTGACACGTCATCGATCACGCAGTGCGGCGTGCCAGCGTCGACGATGCCCGTTGCCCCGCGCACTGCCTCGCACGGCCGTTGTCAACCCATTTCGGTCAATCAAATTTCTACAAACCGGCCATTCATTCGCCGTGGCGTGCAATAAGGCTACCGTCCCAGCGAGAACGAACCGAAGCTGCGACTGGCAACTACTACACCAATCGCAGATCCCACAGCACATCCAGTACGTGTTGGGTGGAGCGTTCAACGTACCCCGCACGATGCGCGATGCCGAGCCGACGCCATAACGCCGGGCGCAGCGGACGCAT
>NZ_JAGIQB010000093.1:0-10646 GCF_017815025.1 Cupriavidus phytohabitans | reverse complement strand
CCTGCATCCTGGCCCGATGAACCCGGTCAGGGGCGACGCAGCGCCTGAGGGATTGCCCCGGGTTATTGAGCAGTTACCCACATCTCCGCTAAGCGGCTGATTTGAATAGAAATTCTATCGTTGGATCAAGCGGCGGAGCCCGTCTTTGGAGGTCCAGCAGGTAGTCCCCAAGCCGGTTGATATGCTCGCGCCGGTAAGGCGAAAGCACCTTCAGCACCTCGGCATCGACGGGGTGCCCCTTCTCCTGCAATGCCTTGAGCTTCCGCGACATCCACTGGACGTTGTAGAGAATGACCATGTTGGCCACGAGATGGTTGTACTTGATGACCTTGCGCTGCTCGTGCCGCACGTTTTCAGCAATGGTGCCGTCCCCGCCGAACATCAGCCATTGGGCGAAGTCATTGAACTGCTCGCTCTTGTTCGTCGCCGCATGGATTGTGCGACGCAACTCCGGCTCGTTTAGGTACTTCAACAGGAATAGCGTGCGGATGACTCGGCCGAGTTCGCGGAACGCGAAGTACAGCTTGTTCTTGGCGCTGTCCGAACCCAGCCGGCGCAAGATGGTCGACGGCGTCATTCTGCCGGCCTTGATCGAGACCGCCACCCGCAGCATGTCGGGATAGTGGCGCTGAATCAGATCCCAGTTGATGGTCTGACTCGATGTGAGCATATTTCCGGCGCCGGTCCGCTTTGAACAGCACCAGGCCCTTGATATTGCGCATACGCGGCATCAGGTTGATACCCAGCAGGTAGGACAGACCGAACACCGGCCCGCTCTGCGCCTGGGTGTCGCCATGGATGGTATCGGGCTGGATCTCCGAACCATTGCGGATCAGCCCGTCCAAGATGTATACGGCCTCATGCACCCCACACGGAATGAAGTTGCTGAAGAGCGCGATGTACATGTCGGAGACATGATAGTAGCCGATCCCGCCATACCCGCCATAACGGATGTGGTACTCCGACAGCAGGTTTTGCTCGTACAGGCTCCACTTGGTTCCGTCCGCCGACACGCGCTTGCCGCTGCCCCAGTACTTCGGCAGCGCGAACTGGTTGTAGGCGTTGATGACCTTCACGATCGCCTTGTCGAGCCGCTCTTCGGTGACGTGATGCAGATTCAGCCAGGCGATCTGCTTGCGGCTCAGCCCCTTGACCGAGCGCGCGGTCTGGCTGGGGCCGAGGTTGCAGCCGTAGCAGAACAGCGTGCTGATGAAGCGCTTGCGCGGCTCGTCGAGCTTGGCATCGAACCCGGACAGCGGCCCGAAGAGCTGGTGCAGGTTCAGCCATTGCTCGGTCTCGGTCAGCACATCCAGGATACTGATCTGCGGCATCGAGGCCGTGATGGCTTGGTCGATCAGCGTCTTGTTGGGCGGGTCGGGCTCTTTGCCCGGCTTGTGAATGATCAGGCCCTGTTCGCCGAACTCGATGCTGTCGTTCGCAGGGAAGTTCGCATCCACCTCGTCGAGCGCGGCGCTGAGTTTGTCCCGCAGCGTCTTGATGAAGCTCTTGCCATCGGTCGGCAGGCCCACGATTTCACAGTAGCGCGGCATCTCCCGCTGGAATTCCTCCTGCGAGACCTGGTGCACGCGGAAATCATCAAAGCGATCGCTGCCTTCGACGTAGAGATCGCCGGAACTCAGTTCCTGCATCACCTGGTGGAACACGCACAATTCGAAGTACCGGCGATGGAGCAGTCGGGCGCTTCGGCCGTCTGGGAAGATGGCCTTATTCCACTTGTCCGGGATCCAGTCCAGAGGCAGGTTGGCAAGATCATTGTCAGTGAGCTGCAGATACTCGCGGTGGGAGGCTCGGAAGCCCTCCATCCAGGCCAGCGCCACCAGGATCGTCTTGTCCTGCGAGCTGGAGCGCAGCGGCAGCACCTCAACGCAC
Source organism: Cupriavidus phytohabitans (assembly GCF_017815025.1). Taxonomy (NCBI): domain Bacteria; kingdom Pseudomonadati; phylum Pseudomonadota; class Betaproteobacteria; order Burkholderiales; family Burkholderiaceae; genus Cupriavidus; species Cupriavidus phytohabitans. The sequence continues at coordinate 8,756 of NZ_JAGIQB010000093.1, read as the reverse complement.
TGAAACAGCAAGGAGCGCTGCTGGCGATAAGGCGCCAGCATGAACGGCGGGTCAAAGTTGCCGGCGTAGGCAATATGCTCATTGCAGCGCGCGAGCGCCCCGGCGGCGTCGTTGCCGAGCACTTCGCGCACCTTCTGCAGCCGGAAAATGTCGGCGATGCCATCGTCCTGCAGAACCTGCAGCACGTCGCGGAACTGGCCGACCAGGCTCTCCAGCGCGTCGGCATGCGCCAGCTGATATTGCTGCAGCCGGGTCCTGGCGAGGGATTCGAGCTTGCGCATCACCTTGATGAAGATCTCGGCCACATCATCGAGAGCCTTCTGCAGTTGCGCCTGAATGAAGAGCACCGCCAGCGTGTAGCGCTTGGCGGGCTTGAGCCCGCGCAACTTGGTAATGTCCAGCGCCCGCGCCTCAGTGACCAATTGCGTGCGCTTGGCGACCGAGAGCATGGGCGGTGCTGGCGGCAGGCCATCGGCCAGTTTCCGCAGACCGTGAATATGCTTCAGAAAGCTCGCGATCTCGCGCGTGGCCGGGCGCTTGGGCTCGCGTTTGAGCTGGTCCCAGCCGGACTTGCCGGTCTGGCCGTCAAACAGCGCCTCGATCCGAGCTTTCAGCGAGTCATCGAGCGCCTCCGTGATGGTGCGGTAGATCGCTTCGTTGAACCGGGCCCGGGCCTGTGCCGCCATCCGCTGCAGGCCCGCCAACGGCGGCAATTCGTACCGCCCCCGGATCAGCTCCTCGATCAGCACGTTGACGATATCCGGCAGTTCAGCCTTGGTCCGCGCGGCATCGGTTGCCTGCGACTCCAGCCATGCCTGCGCGTTGGCGTCCACCTGCCGGATGCCAACATAGGCGCGCAGCCACTTTTGATGCCGGGCGCGGGTGCCCGAGACATCGTAGCGTGTCACCACGCTGCGCGACAACGGCCGCGCCCGCAGGGCAGCCTGTACGTGCTCGATCACCGCGGCCGGCACCTCGGTCAGCATCGGAAAGTAGCCAAGGCGCTGCAGCAATTTGAGCTGCACGAGAATCAGCACCGACGTCGAGGCCTGGCGCGCCTGGCTGCGCGCAAAGCGGATCTCGGTCGCGGTCGGCGTGAACGCTGCCTGCAGTTCAACAACGGTGGGCTCGGCCGGCAGCACTGGATAGGCGGTCTCGTGGATCGGCGGCATGATCTCTATCTGCGCCCGAAGGCCTGCTCAAGCTGGCGCGTGCGCTGCACCTCGTCATCGTGCAGATAGATTGAGGTGGTAGTGATGGAGGCGTGCCGCAAATTGTCACGCACCGTTGTCAGGGTTGCGCCGTGCGCCAGGGCATGAGTTGCATGGGTGTGCCTCACCCAGTGGGGCGTGGCGCGCCGCAGCTTGTCCGCCAGCGCCGGATGGTCACGCTGGATGACATCGGCGGCCAGCAGAAAGAAGCGGCGAAACACGTCGCGCAGACGCGGCGTGGTGATGGCCGCGGCGCTGTCCAGATTGGCGAGCAGGGGCGTATCCGGCTTCCAGTGCGAGGGCGTCACCGGCAGGCCACGTTGGACCAAGTATTGATCGAGCGCGTGGCGCGCCAGGGACGGCAGCGCGACCTTGCCAGGCTTGGCACCTTTGCCGACCAAATGCAGCCAGCGCTCGCCGCGCGCGCCGATCTCGATTCCACCAAGCGTCACGCAAACCAGTTCACCGGCACGCAGCCCGGTGGCGTACCCGAAGTCCAACAGGAACCGCAGTCGCTGCGCGGCCGGCTCCGTCCAGCCATGGGACCATTCGAGCCCGTCGGCAATGGTCCGCACCAGTTCCCACTCGCCCGCCGAGAAGGCGCGGGACGCGTCCAGGCCGGGCGCCCGCTGGCCGCCGCGCACTTTCAGTCCAGCGAACGGGTTCGCCAGCACGTAGCGCTGCTGGATTAGCCAGCGGAACATGCACCCGAGCACGGACAGGCATAGGCGATCGAGCGTGGCGACAAGGCGCCAGTAAAGGGGCGCCATTCCGGCGACGTGCGCGGCCGTGCGGGCGCGACCCAGCGATGGTGCGGCGTGGGCCGGCGCAGGAAGGCGCGGTAAGCCGACGCGTCTTCCGTGGTCAGCGAGGACAATGCCTTGCCGCGCTCGAGGATGGCCCACAGCAGCAGACGCTCCGCCTCCTTGCGGTAGGCCCGTTCGGTCTCGGTCGACTCGTACAAGGCCAGCCAGGCCCCGATGGCGTCATAGTCATTGTTGGCATCGAGCGTGCACATCTGGCGGGGGGGCGGAAGGCCCCACGTGATCCGTCGACCTCATGCGGCAGCCGGATCTGCTCCCAGGGCACGACCGGATCGGGCGGTGCCGCCGTGACGAGGGCGCGCGCCCGTTCGGTGAGCTTCGGGTGCGCCGCGAAGAAGGCCTCGATAGGCCTGGCGCTGCGGGCGCCCAGCCCATCGATGGCGGCCCACCAACGGCGCCGGCGCGGAATGCGCACCGTCAGGTCGGCGAGCGTGCGGATGCCATGGGCGCGTAGTGCGGTGACCGCGCGTGGGGACAGCCACCAATCAACCGAATCGCTGATCTGCGGCTCGGGGAGGGGCAGCGACCGCAACGTTTCGAGCGCGCGGGCGACCGCCTTGGCGTGGCCGGTGCGCTCCGCCGCGCCGCAGCGGAACAGTGCAGCAAAATCCTCGCGCCGCCGCCGCCGCGCGAACTCGGCGAGCTGGCGGCGAATATCCCCGAGCACGCCACGCGCCGAGCGGCCGACGCCCAGCGCGTCGGGGCAATAGCGTGCGACCGCCTGGCGCGACGACGCGCCCGCGTACCAGGCGCGCAGGGCCGCCAAGGCGGCGGCGTCGGGGAAATCGGGCGAAATCGTCGTGTCTTGCATCGAAAGTCGTTGGCGGGGTGCGTAAGCCTTGGTATGGAGAAGGCCAGGCACGCCAAGGCGAGGTGCAAATTGCAAGGCCGCAGTTTGCCAGAAAAATGTGGCTATATCGCTAAGAGGGGTTATCGATATGGTTTATGCAATCTGCAGTCGCGTCGCGTTCTTCCAACCGCCGCCATCGGCTAGAATTCGTGCAACCTTCCCTTGCTACCGCCTCAGCGCACCAATCCATCTCATGGCCACCAGAATTAATCGCCAGTCTGTCAGCATCGCGCCGGATCACAACCGGACCACGCTGTCCCAAGGGCAAAAGACGTTCAACTCGCTGATCAAACAGATTGAGAAGCGTCGCATACGGCTGCGTGCCTGGGAAACCGTCACGCCCACCTTCCAGCAGCGCTATGTCAACGAGTACCTGCCGCTTGAGCAGACCTCGACCGATCTGCAGATCCGGATGGTGCATTGTCTGGATCGGGCCTACGAGCAAAAGGGATTGACCAAAGCCGAACGTTGCAAGCTCGCCGACGTGATCACCGATCTGGTGGGCCCGATGGTCGATGAAGACGACAGCCTGAAAGCCATCTACAACAAGTACAGCTCGGCCGACTACGACAGCGAAACCGCCGCGGACATCCTCGGCATGAAATCCATGCTGGAGGCGGTGTTTGGTGTCGAACTGGGCGACGACGTGGACCTCACCTCGCCAGAAGACGTGCTCCAGCGCGCCCAGGCGCACATGCAGCAACAGCACGAGGAAGCGGTCGCGCAAAGCGCCGAGCAGGAAGTGCGTCGTGCCAAGCGGAAAAAATCGCCCAAGCAGCTTGCGGCAGAGGCTCGCGCCCAGGAAGAGCAGGCTCAGATCAGCCTCTCCATTCGCGAAATCTATCGGAAGCTCGCCAGCGCATTGCATCCGGACCGCGAAGCCGATCCGCAGGAGCGCGAACGGAAGACCAAACTGATGCAACGCGTCAATGAGGCCTACAACAAGAACAACCTGCTGCTGCTACTGGAGCTGCAACTGGAGTTGGAACACATCGACCAGCACTCGATCAACCATCTCAGTGAAGATCGGCTGAAACACTACAACAGGATCCTCAAGGAGCAAGTCCGCGAACTGGACGAGCAGATCCTGCATGTCGAATCCGCATTTCGGCACAGCTACGGCATTGATCCCTTCGTAAGCCTGTCGCCAGACAAGCCCCTCCGAATGCTTGCCTCTGATGTCAAGGAGCTCCAGACCAATATCCGCGAACTTGAACGCGATCTCGTCGCGTTCGAAGAGATCAAGAATGTGAAGCTCTGGCTCAAGACCTTCAAGCGCGTGCAGCCAGACCCAATCTTCGACGCGATGCCCTTCTGATTCCGACGAGGAATAACTGTGCTTGCTTATCAATTGCTGAATAATCACGCTGGCCTTCTTCTGATCGGTGACTACGCCTCATTGCGCGAGCTGCACGAAGTTGTCCATGACGTCAATGATCGATCGCCCCTAATTCGCGAAGAGGGCGGGGCATTCCTGGGATTGGCCTATGACGTGCGCAAGGCCTATGAACAGCAACGGGAAAACCTGCAACCGCCCGAAGGCTATGAGGAAATCGGCGTGCGCTACGGAGTCCAGATTCTCTGGCCCGTGCTCCTTGTGCAGCAGCGGATGCTGCGCGTATCGCTCGGGTACCTTGATCATTCCAGGCGGCATCAGGCAATCACCTATGCGCTGGAAGCCGTCATCGAAGCGGGATTGCGGGAGGACTTCGGCGCGCAGGGGCAAACCATGGTCGATCAGTGGCTACGACTCGATCCCACCCCAGACATCTTCGATCGGCTGAACAGCCGTGGCGCAATGTTTTGCTCCTGGTCCAAAGCCGAGCGCGAGCGCCGTTTCGCTTCACTGTTATTGAGCTTTGACACGATGTACGAGCACTATTCCAGCCTCCCGAACGGGCAGCGTGCTACGGAATCAGTGTCGCCCCGTGAGCTCGAGCAATGGAAAGGCGTGGACTGGCCCGATCCGTGTTGGTAATGGCGTGTAGGATGCCGCTTACGGCGGCGTAGCAGTGTGGGCAAACAGCTAGGAGTGGTGTATGGGGAAGGCCAGCAGAAGGAAGCAGCTTCGTCGAAACGAAAGTGAAGATGTTGTCAGTTTTTGGGCACAGGAATATGAGCCCCCCAAGGCCGAGAGAAAGTGGTTTGGCCTACCACCTCTCGTACGGATAGAAGCGAACCTCCCGCAAGAACAGAAAATCTCCCATGCCTTGGTCGAATTGCTGAAAGAAAAAGTGCCATATGACGACGCGCCTCTCTCGGAGTATAAAAATGCGCTGGACGGGATCGTGATTGCATGGAATCTCAGCCTGCTGACAAGTGACGATCGAACCAACGCCGTGGGGAAAATGTTCAAGGATGTTACCGAGGCGAACAGAGAGATCGCCGTCCAGGAGATCGAACGGTTAATGCAGCGCAAGCAGGCCCTTTTCCCCGAAGACAAACGACAGGTTCTCACTTGGTCGGTTCTGATGGAGGGGAGCCATATCCGTATCAAGGCAGCCGCAAAAGCATAAGGCAACCGCGACTACGCGATCTGACGCGCCGGCGGGAGTACATCGACCGGCCTGCTGGACCTCCAAAGACGGGCTCCGTCGCTTGACCCAACGATAGAATTCCTATTCAAATCATCCGCTTAGCGGAGATGTGGCGGATTTTTCACGAATTGCGGCCAACCCTCAAAAGTGTCTTAGGATCAATAAATATTACTACGTAATACGCAATATTTCAAACTATCCGCGCGCAACTTTAGACATAAGTGCGCTTATGTCAAGGGATCGGCTATACTGACGCAAACGGCATGTCCCGGCCTCCCGGCCCGGCCGATACCCGCTCATGGAACTGCTCCCCATCAAATCGCTGGCAAGCCTGTCTGCGCCAATGCCCACCCCGCTCGAACGGCTGCACTTGCCGCCCGCACAGTCCGGCGCCGCCGGCAGCAACCGGGCGCCTGCCACCGCCACCCGTATCGCCGCGGCCGACGACCTGGCCGCCGTCACCGCCTGGCTCGCGCGCTATGCCGACAGCCCGGCAACCGTGAGCGCCTACCGCCGCGAGGTCGAGCGGCTGCTGCTGTGGGCCGTGCTGCAGCTGGGCAAGCCACTGTCGTCGCTGACGCACGAAGACCTGCTGGTCTATGAACGCTTCCTGGCCGACCCGCAGCCCCGTGCGCGCTGGGTGCTCGCCGGCAGCAAGAAACTCGGCCGCCACCACCCCGACTGGCGCCCGTTTGCCGGGCCGCTGTCGCCGGCGAGCGTGCGCCACGCGCTGGTGATCCTGAACGCCCTCTTCGCCTGGCTGACCGAGGCCGGCTACCTGGCCGGCAATCCGCTCGCGCTGGCACGCCGCCGGCGCGCGCCGACGCAGCCCCGCATCACGCGCTACCTGAGCCACGACCTGTGGGAAACCGTCAAGGACACGGTCGAGGCCATGCCAACGGAAACCGTGCGCGAGCGGCTGCATGCGGTGCGCTGCCGCTGGCTGCTGACCGTGCTCTATCTGGGGGGCCTGCGCGCGGCCGAAGTCACCGGCACGGCGATGGGGGCGTTCTTCTGCCGGCGCGATGCCCAGGGCGTCGAGCGCTGGTGGCTCGAGGTGACCGGCAAGGGCAACAAGACCCGGCTGGTGCCGGCCACCGACGAGTTGATTGCCGAACTCGCGCGCTATCGTCGCGCCCATGGGCTGACGCCCACCCCGCACCCAGGCGAGACGCGCCCGCTGCTGCTATCGGTAATCGGCCGCGAGGGCCGCGAACACCGTGACAAAAGCCTGTCACGCGGCGCGCTGCACCTGATCCTGAAGGAAGTGTTCGGCCTGGCGGCCGCGCGCCTGCGCGCGCGCGGGCCCGAGTGGGCGGCCCAGGCCGATATCCTGGCGAGCGCCTCGGCCCACTGGCTGCGCCACACCGCCGGCTCGCACATGACCGACCGGCAGGTGGATCTGCGCTACGTGCGGGATAATTTTGGGCATGCGTCGATTTCGACGACCAGCGGCTACCTGCACAGCGAGGAGGATGCGCGGCACGAGGCCACGCAGGCGCGGCATCGCATCGGCTGGGCCAGCAAAACGTAAGGCGCGACCTGCGTGCCTGATCGCGGCCCTACTCTTCCGCCCAGGCATGCCGCTCTCTCACAGCATCGTCGCCGATCTTGGCCGCATGGGCCGCTGCCTGTTCAAGCCAAGGCGCATGCGCCTTGGGAACGACCAGCATCGTCAAGCCCAGTCCGTCCATCACACGCAGGGCGTGCTCGAGATTGACGCCCTTGCCGTTCTCGAGCTTGGACAGCATGCCGATGGAGACACCGCAATGCCTAGCCGCCTGGTCAATGGGCATCCCTTCCGCGGCCCGGCTTGCTCGAATGCGGTCGCCCAGTTGTTGAATGGTGCGTATCGTTGCGCGTGAAGGTGGGGTCGGATCAGGTAGGGGTCGCGGCATGGGGCACGTCTGCGAAGAAGGAAAGCAACACTGAGACTGCTCGTCGGTGATTTCATGATAATGAAATTATGCCTGCGCACGGCCGACGGAAGAAAAATGTAAGCCCGGCTTTGGGTCCTTAAATCTCGGTGGGCAGCAAAACCGGTCGGGGCACCCCAGCCATCTGCATCCGCCGATCCGGCATAATTCCCGGAGAACCATGGCGGAACTTGATTGAACTGGGTGATGCAAATGAAGCCGGAGATCCGTCGCGAAGAGACCCCCCAAAACTCGGATGGGGGCGACGACTGCCCCTTGCGCTGGTTCGACGCGGATCGCGGTGCGTTCGAATCGCTCGAGCGATTGATCGCCGAGCATCCGGCGGATTTCTTTGCAGGCGAGCGTTTTGATCCTGCTGGTGCGTGCGCCACGCGCGAGGCGGTATTCGCGTCGGTGGAGCTGCCCGAGACCCCGACATCGCCGCAAGCGCATGCCGATCATCTGCTCAACGACGTGTTCCGGCACGTGATGCCGGTGGCATCGCCAAGGTTCGTCGGACACATGACGTCGTCACTGCCGTCGTTCATGCCTTCGCTGGCCAAGGTGGTGGCGGCGCTGAACCAGAACGTCGTGAAGCTCGAGACGTCGGGTGCGCTGACGGGGCTCGAGCGCCAGGTCCTCGGCATGCTGCACAAGCTGGTATTTGCACAGGACAGCGCGTTCTACGCGAGATGGCTGCACGATGCCGACCATGCGCTCGGCGCCTTCTGTTCGGGCGGCACGGCCGCCAACCTGACCGCGCTATGGGCGAGCCGCAACAACCTGCTGGGCGCGCGTGATGGTTTCGCCGGCATCCATCGCGCCGGACTGGCGGCTGCGCTGCGCCATTACGGCCATGACGGCCTCGCGATCGTGGTCTCGGAGCGCGGACACTACTCGTTGGGCAAGGCCGCGGATGTCCTTGGAATCGGCCGCGACAATCTTGTGCCGGTCGGGGTCGACGCGGACGGCCGCATGCGCATCGACCTGCTGCGCCAGACCCTGCGTGACCTGCGGCAGCGCAATATCCTGCCGATGGCGATCGTGGGCATAGCAGGAACGACTGAGACGGGCTCGGTCGACCCGCTGGATGCGATTGCGGATGTTGCTCAGGAGGCCGGCTGCCATTTCCACGTGGATGCCGCGTGGGGCGGCGCAACGCTGCTGTCGGAGCGCGAGCGCTGGCGCTTCGCAGGCATTGAGCGCGCCGATTCCGTCGTCATCGATGCGCACAAGCAGTTCTACGTGCCGATGGGCGCCGGCATGGTGCTGTTCCGGAGCCCAACGTGGACGCAGGAAATCATCCAGCATGCGAACTATATCGTGCGCAAGGGCTCGGTTGACCTGGGGCGCCATACGCTCGAAGGATCGCGCGGCGCGGCGGCAGTCATGCTCTATGCGAACCTGCACCTGCTCGG
>NZ_JAGIQB010000092.1:0-10776 GCF_017815025.1 Cupriavidus phytohabitans | reverse complement strand
TTGCCTCACCCGCCGATTCGAAACCGCGAGTAAACGCCTTCTTCGCTCGGTTTACAACCCCATCGTCACAACTTGTGCGTAATGCAATGCCGTGGATGCTCCAAAATAGCCGCGCCGCCCGGCCAATTCAATGACCGGCTTTTCGTACCGCATTTCGAGCTCGCTGACCCGGATTACACGAACATCCGGATAGCAACTTTGCCACTTGGCCGCAACTTCAGGAAGTGATGATTCCTTGCGAATCAATTCAGCGATAATATTGATCTGATCACCAGTGAGTGCCATGTCATTTGCCTCCAGAATCAACTCTTCTAGCTTCGACAGTCACTGGAAGCCTAGTATCTGGCGCCATCTCTGGCAACTGAAACTGCCAACCATTCCCAAGCTTAACGAGGCCGCCCCACATTTTCTCCTTTGTCATGGAAACTATCGGCTCTTCAAGGTCCTTTCTTGGCAAGTATGCTTTAAGTGTACCTGTAATATCCTTTCGAATCATAATTTTCATTTTGGGCCTCCAAAAAAGGAGAAACTGGAAAAAAGTACATGGCAACACCGCGTTACAAAGGATTTTTCAGATTCACCGCCACGCATTGACCGTCGCGTATTGAAAAATCCTCGAGACAAACCCACACATTTTGTCAGAGCCCCGACAAGCATAATCGACTCCTTACGTACAAAAGACCTGTAAGGGCAGCTTACCCGTTTGGTCTGGTCCGCCACATCTTGCCGGGAAATCGATCTCTTCCGAGAACGGGCAATTCTTCTTAGCCGGCAAAAGCCGCAGGTTCGTCAGGATTGTCGAGTAGCGCAGAGGAATCTCACCGCCACGCTCTCACAGATCCGGACGTGAATCACGCGATTTATCCGACTCCTATCGTTCCACCTCCCTCCAACGACCAATGCGCGAACAGGCCCAGCTGGCGAGCTCTGACGCCGTTCAGCCATGCCCACGCTCGCGCTTTGCGACCGTGAAGGGTTTTGTATTTCCGTTGTGCCCAGTGCACCAGCGCATAATCGATTGCACCTAGCACATTGATAAGCACAGACCGGTGAAACCGCCCGTAGTACCGAATTCAGCCGCGCAGGACCGGACGAGTTTTGTCCGCCAGCTCGTTGAGTCCAAAATCGTAGCGCCTTAGCCAACCCCGCCGGCGCATATCTTGCCGCATCGCCGTCGCAGCCTTGTTGCTAACCGCTGGAGTAAAGCTTGCAAACAATTTCCCCATTCGGTTCAGTGCGCTTCGCGCCCTGAATGTGTAGCCCAGGAAATCGAACTGGCAGACCGGATAGGTTCCTCGTCTGTTTGCATCTTTGCAGTACACGATCTTGGTTTTCTCTGGATGAAGCTCCAGCAAGCATTCCGCCATCCGCACCTCCAGTTCCTGCTTGAGTGAACGCGCATGCGCTTCACTTTTGCCGTGACAGATGGCATCGTCAGCATAGCGCTCGAAGGGAACTTCCGGATGGTATTTCTGCATCCACCGATCAAACACGTAATGCAGGAACAAATTCGCGAGTATTGGGCTGACGACCGAGCCTTGCGGTGTACCCTTGTCGGGCTGCACCAAAGCCCATCCGGCATGCACACTGGTGCTTTGAGCCAACGCTCGATATACAGCAGCACCCACGCGCAATCCGTGTGACGACGCACCGCCCGCATCAGAAACTCCCAATCGATATTATTGAAGAACCCCTTGATGTCGAGATCGAGCACGCAGGCGTAACGCCAGCATCGCTGTCGCGCAGCCGAGAGTGCGTGATGTGCCGACCGGCCAGGACGATACCCATAAGAATCCTCATGAAACACCGGCGCCACGATGGGTTGCAGATATCGTTTGACTACCATCTGCGCGATTCTGTCCGACACCGTGGGTATTCCCAACGGCCTCGTCCCGCCTCCCGCTTTGGGTATATCAACTCGCAGAACTGGCGGCGGAACATAGCTCCCGGACGACATCCTGTTCCAGATCCGATACAACTTATTCTTCAGATCTGCCTCGAATTCCGTCATTGATTGCCTGTCCACGCCTGCGGCTCCACGATTTCCCTTTACCTGCTTATAAGCCTCCCACACCTCATGTTTGGAAATACAAAACGGTTTTGCCTTATCCACGCCGGTCCTCCTCTCTCAAGTTGCCGACGTAGTAACGTCGAACGATGACGCCCCTTCGGTCCAGTCCCATTACAGGACCTTCAACCCTACTACGGACGTCTCCGTCCCTGTGCCCCTCATCGGTACTCTCATCCTTGTGGAGGCCTTCCACTTGGATTTCTCCCTTAGCATCGGGACGACAGGTTCCCAAGTTCCTTACTGAAGCCTGAATCAAAGTCATGCCGCCTATATGCCGGATGCCGACTGGACCGTCAACAGGCATCGTCCAGTCTTGTCCCGAAGCTGTTGGGCTCTTCGGTTTTGACATCGTTGTAGGTTTATCGACACGTCGTCAGCGGTTCACTTGCGTTCATCTCTTTGATTCCTACCTGACAGAGTTCTCTCCGCCTTTTCCATCGACGCTCACCACGAGGGCTCTTTACCCTCGCAGCTCGTGGTGGTTTGGAGCCCGCTCCTGCAAGCCGACTCCGAAGGGCCAACCTTCATCTCCAGTAAAGCACCACAAACGTCGTTGCACTGACGCTCACGTTCTTGGCACACCCCTACAATTCCCCTATCTGTGATGGACGGTGGACCCGCGATGTGGTCACGTATAGGCGCGCATACGCCTTCATTTAAGTGGTCCAGCGTGCAGAGTTCTCGTGCGCGCATGCCGACGTGACGATCACCCGCGACGAAGTGCACAGCATAGATGTAGAATCGTTGCAGGAAGGTGTCGATTCTAGTGATGTAGCCAATATCTCCTTCATTCACGATAACTTCGCCAATGTCTTTCCCAAAAAACGTACCATCGTTGCGAACCATCGACCGTGCAATTACGCGCTCGCCAACCTCAAAGCTAGGTTCAAACGCTATTTCAACGGTGTCATCCCTCTCAGAGTTACATAAGACCTGCTTTGGTCTCGACATCGACTTTCCCCGAGGTCAGTCTCTAAATTAGGCATCCACAAAGTTGCCCTCCACGATAGAGGCATGTTCGCACCCCACCGACGATGCCACGCCAACGGATCCTAGTTCCATATTTTCCAACAATTCATAGCTTCTCCACCGGTAAGGCTTGAGCCACGACATGAGCCAGACCAATAAACAGGCCTTCAAGAAGCGCGCTGTGGCCATGCTAAGCCGGTACTATGCAATCGTCCACGGGGCACACCGACACACACTGCGGAAAGTCGAGTCCCTCGCACATAGTGCACTTCTTAGGATCAATTGCCAGCACATCACCTTTCTCACTAATGGCAACATTTGGGCACTGTGCCTCACACGCCGAGCAACCGGTGCAGGCTGAGGCAATAATCTTCAGGGCCATAAATACGCTCCTTACAATTTAAAGTGCTGTACTACTCCACCGCGCATGCATGGCCTTTGCACGTCAAACGATCGTTATTGAAACTCTTATAGACGCGCTTTGCCGGATTATGCGTCGTCGCAATGTTTGCGCAACGATGCGCCACCAGCCACACGGATTGAGTAGTCATTGAACCAAGATAGTGCTGCGACCTCAACAATTTCCCCCGCGTACTGCTCCACCGACTCGATGCCAGCATCGGCGAGTTCCTTACGCGGACACAAACCAATTTTCGCTACAAAAATGGCATGACAATCGTTGATCGCACGTATGATACGTACTAGTCGTTCATCGTCACCGTACCCCCCTTGGCAATACAATTCAACCCGGCGATAACCCACAAAGTGCACGCCAGAAGCGCTAACTTCGAAGATTTTTAGCTCAGAAATATTCCCAAAGTGCCCGTTCACGCGACCCCGGCCTTTCGTGGCAACGGCGATATTGACCTTCAGTGCTCCTGTCGCTTTCCTGACCTGCGTTAAGGCTAGTACTTCCCTCCTTGCCTCACGTTGCGCCATGAGCTCGGTCTCCGTGCGGACTTGGTACTCTTGGCGGATGTCTCGGTCATAACCGATATCCATCTGCTCAATGCTCTCCAGTGAAAACTCGTCACTGCGATCCTCATCGAGGAGTCCTACCGCGTCCGCTCGACACTGCCGGCAATGCCGCATCAATTTCACACCGCCCGAACAAGCTTCCTGTACTGTCCTCAATTCATGGGAGGTAGGTCCGCGTGGTCCGTGCAGGCCGAAGTACGTACCATGCGAGGGGTCGGAGATTAGCGGCATAATGTTGTGAAGGAACGCACCTCGCTCTTTCACAGCACGGTTTACCTCAATCATATGTTTATCGTTAATACCTGGAATCAACACCGAATTGATTTTCGTCAGTACGCCTCGTTCTGTTAGCATCTCAAGCCCTCGCATCTGCCGCTCATGCAACACGCATGCGGCGTCCGTCCCAGTCAATCGGCGACGGTTCCAAAAAATCCACGGGTAGATTCTTGCCCCAACAATCGGATCGATCATGTTAATAGTTATTGTCACATGATCAATGCTGTATCGGCAGATGTCATCCACAAAGTCAGGCAACGCGAGGCCATTGGTTGAGAGACATAGTTTGATTTCGGGAGCCCGCTCCTTAAGCAAACGGAACGTCTCAAACGTGGTTCCCGGGCTCGCGAGAGAATCACCGGGCCCAGCAACACCCACCACCGTCAATTGCGGTATGCGACTCGCGACAACCATCACTTTCTTCACCGCCTGCTCTGGCGTCAGCTTTCTCGACGTAACGCCAGGTCGCGACTCGTTTGAACAGTCGTACTTGCGGTTACAGTAGTTGCACTGAATGTTGCAGGCGGACGCAACCGCTACATGCATGCGCGCGTAATGGCGATGCGCTTCCTCTGAGTAGCACGGATGATCTTTTATCTTATCCCACACCCCCGGCAGCATCCCCTCGGCCTCTCCAGACGACTCGCACTTCAACACGCTGGCTCCAACAGACGCGGTACCGCCGCCCCGTAGGACGGATGTTCCGCTAGTTGGCATTAGGGGCACAATTTTCTCCTCGCCTTCAAAACAGGCAGCCGATGGTCGCGTGCTCGCGCTCGCGCTATCTCGCATAACTCTTTCCTTCTCATCGAGAGTGGTTGGTCATCGTGGAAAAAGCGAAATCCGTGCCATCGCGCATGGAGCGTCCCGACCGGTATGAAGGCACCAGCATTTGCCGGCGTTCTATAAGATCGACAGCAGCGCGTTCGTCTCGCGTGTGGGTCGAAGCCAGCTCGAAGCTCACTGCGAAAAGAGGGAGCTAAATTGGCCTAATACGGCTTCCCCCTTTTCGGCACCAGTCAATGCCGGTTGAGTTAAGAGCAGCTTGTCCGGACAGAGACATTCGCGACACGAAAAATGTGCGAAGCCCCCATGTTTACTGACAGCGTCGCCGCTGCCGCTCCGGAAGATAGCGCTCCAGCTTATTGAACTCGGCTGGCACAACGCTTGCTCGGCCGTCTAGGACCCAATGACGCGCAAAGGCGACTACCGCGATGCTTAAACCGATTATTATCGAGAGAACATTGTGCGGCCCAAAACGGCCCCCAAGGGGCCTTTATCGGATAGAAGAAGATTGTGCGATTGCCGGCATACTCTCGCCTGCGGAAATTCCTGAGTTGCTGACAGGAATCTTTGCAGTGGGTGATGAGGAGATAACGTTTATCGACGCTATTGGGGACATGAACCTCAAGCCCGAAACAATAATTTCCGACTGCTCGACAGACACCAAGCAAACCGCTGCCTTGCGCTGCAAGGCTGAGTTTGTACACTTGTCCGTTTCCGTTTCCGTTTCCGTTTCCGTTTCCGTTTCCGATCGTTATTTTCACCATCTGAGGCTGTCGCGAGCTTGCATATTATCCATGATCCCGCGCCTTATCCGGAGGGTAGGGAAATGCCACACAGGAATATCTATTTGTATGGTAAACCTTGCGCGTGCGTACCCCTCATTCTTTGTGGAAGTCGCGCTACGCCCGAGGATGTATGGTGAACAGCGGATCCAATTCTCCAACAAAGTTTGTGCAATTCTCCCGTTTGCGGCCTACGACCTCATTGCAAGGCTGCACGATGTGGAAATCTATTTGCAAAATGATGTCGGTCTCGCTACCGCACATACACTAGCTGCGCTCAACTCCAGCGCCCCACATGGGAACCCAGCGGTAAACGGCATGGTTCACCCGAAGGGCAAGGCAGCGCTCGAGGAAGTCGTGACGGGTTCACGGCATTTGATTGGGCAGGATACAGGCTTCGATAGTAAAACGCTCGTCCAGATCTCTTCTCTTGTCAAAGATGCGTCTGACCGGGCAGTGCCGTCGAACAAAATAAGAACCCATATGGGCTCCCATCGAGCTAGGCGTTGGAGTACACACTCCCGCGTACCCCATTTCGATTCCCGGCTGAGACGATGCGACAAGCACGATTCATTGCGGGCTAAGACGCGTCCGCACCCAGATTACAAAGATTCGGGTAACTCTGAGGCCGTTTTCCGGGACCGAGTAGTTACAAAAATGGTGTTATCGCTGCATCGCGAGCAGGCGCTGGAGATATCCAGCAAAGCCAATGATTTCTTTTCCTGGCGACCGTAGGATGTCCATGTAGCGGTAGCTAACTATTCCAAAATAAACATCGACCCAAACTCGTCGAAACAGCGCGGTCCTCATCTATGTACGTCACACGCCCTATTTGTAACCTTTCCTAGCAACTTACTTCACCTCGGAGCAAAGATATGCAAGGACACCTCAATCAGCAGCAACACCTCTCTTCGACTGAGGACTTTTTTCGGCATTTTGACATCGCATTCGACGAAACAGTTTTGAACGTTAGCCGTCTACATATCCTGAAACGGTTCTTCCAGTACATCGAGCAACAAGAAGAGCCTCCCTTGGACAACGGCACCGCGCTTTTCGAATTTTATCGCAGCTTGCTGCTCAAAGCCTACAACGATTTCGTCTCGTCAACGCCAGCGGAACAGAGGGTTTTCAGGTGTTTTCGGGAGGCAGAAGGACGAAGTTACGTTAGCCTTGACAACCTTCGCGCTTCGCTGGGAAAGCGCGACACCGTCTGACGCGGAGAAGGAACCATGCACATTGTTGTCTGTATCAAGCAAGTCCCCGATTCAGCGCAGATTCGGGTGCATCCGGTCACCAATACAATAATGCGCCAAGGCGTTCCTGCTATCATCAACCCATACGACCTCTTCTCACTAGAGGAGGCGTTGCGGCTGAAGGACCGCTTCGGCGGACGAGTCACGGCGCTATGCATGGGGCCGCCCCAGGCTGAGGACGCGCTACGCAAGTGCATCAGCTTCGGCGCTGACGATGCCATACTCATTACCGACCGCGCTTTCGCCGGGGCTGATACGCTTGCGACGTCCTACGCGCTTGCCGCTGCCATCCAACAGATCACGACTCAACAAACAGTGGATATGGTCTTTACCGGTAAGCAGACCATCGATGGCGACACCGCGCAAGTCGGCCCTGGTATCGCGACACGGCTCGGCTTCCAACTCCTGACCTATGTATCAAGGATCGTTGAGACGGATTTAAATAAGCGTTCAATCGTCGTCGAGCGTCGTGCGGAAGGAGGCGTGCAAGTGCTTCAGACCGCGCTGCCTTGTCTCATAACGATGCTTGAGAATACGAACGAATTACGTTTTGCAACACTCCCCGCAATGATACACGCGGCGGCGTTTCCGATACGCAAATGGAATCGAGAGCAAGCCGGTATCACTGACTTGACTAGGATTGGGCTCAAAGGCTCGCCCACCGTAGTCAGCAAAGTATTCGGCCCAACGCCGAAAGACGAGAAAGCCGAAATTCTGGAAGTGGGTGCCACGAACCTCCGCGAAGTCTCCCACAAACTTGTGCAAAAGATCCTGACCCGTCATCCAACATTGGAGGCGGACCTGTTAATGAAGAGGTTCTCATGAATTCCCCCCTTAGTTCAGACAACATGCCGAACACCACCGTTACAAAGGGCAGCAACCGCCACCTTGAGTTGCCTGAGCACCTCAAAACTTACAAGGGTGTATGGGTTTTCCTTGAACACGATCAGGGTCAGGTTCATAGCGTGTCGTGGGAACTCCTAGGAGAGGCATATAAGCTCGCAGACAAGCTGGGCAGTGAAGTAGCAATTGTCGCGCTTGGCGGCCCTGAAGAGCCCCTTGAGCAGTTTGCAACTGAAGCATTTGGTTTCGGTGCAAACAAGGCGTATGTGATCCACGATCCGGTGTTGCTGGGGTATCGGAATGAACCATTCACGAAAGGATTGACCGATCTAGTTAGCAAATATCGTCCGGAGATCCTGCTTCTTGGGGCGACCACTATGGGCCGAGATCTTGCCGGCTCTGTGGCAACGACTCTTTCGACGGGGCTGACGGCCGATTGCACTAGCTTAAGCATAGACTCTACCTCGCGCGCTCTTGCGGCCACTCGCCCAACCTTCGGTGGCTCACTTCTTTGTACGATAATGACACTTGCATGCCGGCCTCAGATGGCGACGGTCCGTCCGCGCGTAATGGCGATGC
Source organism: Cupriavidus phytohabitans (assembly GCF_017815025.1). NCBI lineage: Bacteria > Pseudomonadati > Pseudomonadota > Betaproteobacteria > Burkholderiales > Burkholderiaceae > Cupriavidus > Cupriavidus phytohabitans. Next base: position 2,239 of record NZ_JAGIQB010000092.1, on the reverse strand, counting down.
CGCCAGTTCAGACCGGCCGTTGCGGACAGATTATTCATGAGCAACTAGGTATGATTGAGTCCGGCATCGTGACGAAGTTGCTCAATTTCATTGCCGATTCAAAAAGCAATCAGATTAATCTTCCTTATGCGGATGTGATTGTAAGTGGGGGAAAGGGCCTTAAGAACCCTGAAAACTTCAAGCTGGTCTTCAATCTGGCGCGTGTCCTCGGCGGCGAAGTAGGTGCGACTCGCCCCTGCGTGCAAGCTGGCTGGGTCGAAGCCGAGCGCCAAGTGGGGCAAACGGGTAAAACCGTTCGACCAAAACTTTACATCGCCGCAGGAATTTCCGGTGCCATCCAGCATCGCGTCGGGATGGAAAGTTCCGACGTGATTGTGGCCATCAACACTGATGAAAACGCACCAATCTTCGACTACGCGCATTACGGCATCGTAGGAGATGCCATGCAACTACTGCCAGCATTGACTCAAGCTTGCGAGGATCACTTGGCGCAGCATAAGTCCGGACATATGAGGGTAGTCAAATGACAGAACCTTTGCGTTTTGACGTAATTGTCGTTGGCGCAGGACCTTCCGGAAACGCCGCTGCCTACTTGATGGCCAAGGCCGGTCTAAAGGTTCTTCAAGTTGAGCGCGGTGAGTATCCGGGCAGCAAGAACGTTCAGGGAGCGATTCTCTATGCGAATGCCCTAGAACAAATTATCCCAGAATTTCGCGACGACGCACCGCTCGAGCGGCACATCATTGAGCAACGCATGTGGATGCTTGACGATACGTCATTCGTAGGCACGCACGTACGAAGCGAGGACTACAACAAACCACCGTACAACCGTTACACCATCATCCGCGCTCAGTTCGATAAATGGTTCTCATCAAAGGTCCGAGAGGCCGGCGCATTGCTCATCTGCGAGACGACGGTGAATCAACTGATTATGGATGGAGATCAAGTTGTCGGCGTTCACTGCGACCGGGAGGAGGGTGACGTGTATGCGGACATTGTGATTCTCGCAGATGGTGTCAACTCAACTCTCGCCCGAAAGGCAAAATTTCACAGCGAAATTGAAGCGCATAACGTTGCGCTCGCTGTCAAAGAGATTCTCTTTCTTCCCGAGGAAACCATTCGCCAGCGCTTTAACGTTTCAGGAGACGAGGGCGTCGCTATTGAAATGGTAGGCCGCATCACCGATGGCATGACGGGCACGGGCTTTCTTTATACAAATAAAGAATCCCTGACCATCGGCGTTGGTTGTATGTTAAGTGACTTCAAGAATTCCGCACACCGCATAAGCCCCTATGAATTGCTGGAAAACATGAAGCACCACCCTTCGATAACGCCGCTAATTGATGGAGGCGAAATGAAAGAGTACTGTGCACATCTGATTCCCGAAGGTGGCTTCAATACGATTCCAAAAGTATATGGCAACGGATGGATGATAGTGGGCGATTCCGGAGGGTTCGTCAATTCCGCGCATCGAGAGGGGTCTAACCTAGCAATGACGACAGGCCGCCTTGCTGCTGAAACGGCAATTCGAGCAAAGGCCATGGGTCGTGGCTACCGCGCCGATGTGCTTTCTGCGTACAAGAGCGCGCTCGATAGGAGCTTCGTGATAAAGGATTTACAAAAATATCGCCACATGCCAGAGATCCTCCGACAGAACCCCCAGTTCTTTACGACGTATCCTGACCTGATCGCATTCGCAGCACGTACGATGATTACCGTTGACGGCATCGATAAGACGACGAAAAAACATGAAATCATCGGAAAGTTTAGAAAGAGCCGGACCCTGCCTGGCCTTCTTGGCGACGCGTACAAACTATGGAGGGCATTTCGATGAGAAAAGTAATAGTCAACATCGAAGAAAAGCTATATCAAAATCGCTATCGCGTGGATGTAGGTAGGCCACATATCCATATCAAGAACGCGGAGGTATGCGCCAATAACTGTGCCGACAAAAGCTGCACCTACATCTGCCCAGCCTCTTGCTATCGCAGTGAGACCAACGGTGCCGTTACGCTCATTACCGACGGCTGCCTCGAATGCGGGAGTTGCCGCATTCTCTGCACCGACCACCGTAACGTCGAATGGGAATACCCGCGAGGCGGTCATGGTATCCAGTTCAAGTTCGGCTGAGTCCACGGCGCAATGAAATGAGCGGTGTTGACCGGCGTTGTTGCATAAATCCGGGGTCGGTTGGGCTGACGTTTACGCGCAACGGCTGAAACTCTGGCTCTGTTAACTT
>NZ_JAGIQB010000091.1:0-11091 GCF_017815025.1 Cupriavidus phytohabitans | reverse complement strand
TCTTGAAGGGCATTCCCTTCAAGGACGGTGCCCCGGCGCAAGACAATCCGCCGGATCAGCAGAAACTCGCCGCCTGAGAACCGGCCACGATCAACCTTCGTACACCAGATTTGACTTTATCTCCGATCCGTGCGCCTACGTCCGTGATGTATTGGCGCGTCTGCCCAACCACCTGAACAGCCGCATCAACGAGCTGCTTCCCCCCAACTGGCATCCCGCACGCTGAGAGCGTCTGCGCTCTCATAGCTGCTCTCGACCGGCAAAGTGGGGCGGCTGGCCGCTTACTACTCGGATAACCTTCGCTAAATCTCGGCCAAATGGATTAGGTCGCCGCCCGGATAGCGTATAGACGCGCGCGTGCTGGCCACGGGCTGCTTCCACCTTGCGCGCGAGCGACATCGCCGACCTGCGCAGCCGCTTTCCCGAAACCCGCGCGCTGTACCGCAAGGCCTGCTCTGCGTTCCTGAAAATTCCGCCCCATTCTCTGCAAGCCCATGATTGAAAGGAAAATTCGTCGCTTGCAGTAGTCATCGAGCTTCGTCTATCCGACCGGTAAAACTCTACCAACTGCCCCGCATTGAGACGGTACGCTCAACGGTGGCCATACCGGATCTCGCGTGCTTGCCCAAGTCGAAGCCCGCAAATCGGAGAAGTCACTTGGAAACGCGGCGGTTTGGAAGTTCCATGCCGCATCAATTGGCATACCCAGCGTTGGGAGGGTGTCGTTCGTCCGCACGAGCTTGGGCTTACAATGTGCGCAAGGCTGCTTTTTCGGGCTTGTGAGTAATTGCGGAGCGAGGCAAATTGTATTTGCCACCCTGTCATATGATGAACCGACCGAGACGTGTCCATTCTCTGCCCTTGCGACATGACAACAAGAACCGATCTTTCCGGCACCACGGAAATTGACAATGAAGGCATCAAGAAGCACTTCAAGAGCGTGGAACCGTGGCAGCCGATTTTTGAACTGACGTGGAACGGCTTCGACGCCAAGGCGAGGACGGTGTTGGTGGATGTCGTCCTCAACGAGCTCGATGCGCCGCATGTTGTCACGGTACTGGACGATGGCGAAGGCATCGATCCGACGACATTAAAGTCGACGTTTGGACGTTTCAACGACTCACACAAGCGCGGAGATGCGTCGCAGCATGGGGCGCATGGTCGAGGACGTCTCTCCTTTCACCGCATCTGCCGCCACGCGACATGGCATACCCGCGCAAGCACCGGGCAAGCCCGCATCGCGGTCGATGCGCAGTCGATCAAGGACTATGGCGCCTGGTTGATTTCGGATCAGGAGCAGTGTGAGTCCCTGCAGCGGCAGCCAACGGGGACTCTCGTATCGCTGGAGGGGTTCTCGAACCATCTGCCAACGCATACGGAGTTGAAAGCAAAACTGGCCACCGAATTTGGCTGGCATCTGGCTCTTCATGCTGAACATGTGCTCAAGCTAAACGGCGAGCCGATTCCTGTCCCTGAGCACGAAGTGATCGAACATCGTTTCGAGTGGGACGACCTTCGCTTCGACGCCCAGATCATTCGCTGGCACGCGCGGCCGAGTTCTGAGAAGTCGTACACATACCTGGTGAACAGTGAAGGTCGAGTTGTCTACCGGCAGCTCAGCACACTAAACAACAAGTCCGGCTTCTTCACCAGCATTTCCATCTGCTCTGCCTGGGCCGATAATTTTGCCACGGAGCCGGATCTGTTTGACCCACGAGCCCATACACCTCGCTCCACGGATTGGAGGCGCCTGATGCGAGAACTGGGGGAGTTAACGCAGAGTATTTACGAACGCTTTTTGCGCCAGAGAGCCCTGGATGAGGTCGAGAAATACGTTGATGAAGGACTATTTCCCACCTACAAGGAACTGCCGCCAGAAGAACGAGAATGGCGACTGAACAACGCCAAGGATCTCGTGACGGCCGTCTATGTCGCCGATCCGTCGGTCTTTGATTCGGCGAGCAAGAAGCAGCGGAAAGTTATCATTCAGTTGCTGGATCGACTTTCGGTTTCCAACGAGAACGATGCGCTGTTCGATGTGCTGAACAGTGTGTTGGAACTGGACGAGAAAGGGATGCAGACCCTGGCCGACCAGCTTCAGCAGACTTCGCTGGAAAATATCATCGCGACGATCGAGATATTGCAGCGACGGCACGACGCAGCGTCGAAGCTGCGCACGCTGATGGACGTGCACTATCGCGAGGTCATGGAAACACCAGATCTGCAGAAGATCATCGAAGCGAACACGTGGCTGTTCGGGCCGGCCTACGAAACGCTGGGTGCGGAAGAGGACAGTTTCACCAAGATCGCGAGAACGCTCCGGGACCAGGTACTGCTGATTGACGTCGTCGATGATCGTGATGGCGAATCGCCGGAGGATATTGCCGGTGCCAAGCGACAGACCGACCTCTTTCTGGCGCGTCGCATCCCTTCCATTGACTCTACGGGGCGGCAGGTCTATCGGTGCGTGATTGTCGAGATCAAGCGACCCGGTGTCGCCCTGAACATCAAGCACCTCCGGCAGCTCGAGGACTACGCGAACATCATCAAGCGGCACCCACAGTTTTCGAGCGAACTACTGCGATTCGAATTGATCTTGCTGGGTCGAAAGATCTCGTCAGACGATATGGAGATCGCGAGTCGCATGAATCAATTGCAGAGCCGAGGCGAACTTGGTCTGGTCAGCGATGAGCCACGCATGAAGCGATATGTACTCAACTGGTACACCCTGCTGGATGCGTTTGAGTTGGGCAACACCTTTTTGCTGGACCGATTGAAGCTCAAGCGGAACCTTTTCGAGTCGTCAACCAAGGAAGAGTTGGTCGGCGAACTGCAGACGGCACACTGAGGGCGACCGGCCTGGCGCGCCCCGGGTAACGGCCATCGAGTCGGCGTGATGGAGCGCGGACCGGTCCGGCCGTGAAGTGATCCACTTGTAATGGTTTGCGGGGCGGCGCCATGGCTGGCTAGCCTGGGGCAGCGATGTCAGATTGCAAGGCAGGATGAAACTATGAGTAAAGGCACCCAGACGACGACGCTCACGCAAGCCTTACAGGGGACTGTGGAAGAGTTCAATGCACTGCGTCACGCCACCGCACTGACGTTTGAGATGCGCAGTAAAGAGGAAACGGCGCAGCCGGCGGACGGGCTGCCAGAAGTGGTGGCGATCCAGCGGCTGATTTCCCTGAGCCAGCAAGGCCCTTCCATGCGTGTCATCTGGGCGCGCGAAGTTGTCGACCACGTCGCCGCTGCGCCCTCGCTTTTTCCGCTCACTGCGGTCCTGCTCTTGCTTGATGGCGTGGAGCATGTGGTCGAAGACGTCGATGGTACGCGGAGTAACGCCGCGTTTGCGCCTGCCCGACGGAAGATCTATAACTACCTGCCGTCTACCGATCTCTTCGCCGACAGGCAGGCACTGCTATGTGCCGACACCCGCGGGCATGGAAGGCCTCCATCCCTCTATTCGGCGGATAGGGGGCAATTGCTCGCCCGCGCTGACTTCGATTCGTTGATCAGCCAGATGGTGTCGGCACAGACTGCCGTGAATGTATCGTCGACGCGGGCTTTTATCTTTCGCCAGACCGTCTCCACGATCGTGGCCGAGTTGTTCGAAAACACTGACTTGCACGGCAGGGCCGCGATGGATGGCACACCTATCAGGAAGAGCGGGATTCGCGGCATCATCTTTCATCGCATTCCGGCACAGGCCCCCGTTTCGGGGCGCCAAACTGGTAGCGCCGGTTCAGCCACGGACATGCTCGAGATTTCAGTATTTGACGCGGGCCTGGGCTTCTATGGCTCGTACACTCGCCAGTCTCTTGAAGATGATGTTCCGCTGGAGGACGAGTGGACGGTGGTGCATCAATGCATGGAGCGACATTTCGAGGACGACGTCGCCGGTGTCGGGCCCTCGCATCGCGGCATGGGGCTGTATGAAGTGCTGCGCGGTTTGAAGGACCTGGGAGGCATGATCGAGGTGCGCACCGGTCGGGTGTATGGCTATCGCACGTTCATGCGGGGCGAACCAAAATTGTTGCTCGAGTCACAGGCTTCGCATTCGCGCCCGGGGATGCCCAAGCCACGGCTGCTGGACAAGGCGCGTCAGTTTGTCACCGTCCCCACTGTGCATGAGCAGTTGGTTGGCGCCGCGATTCGTGTACTGATTCCGTTGGACTGAGAAATGCGCGCTCAACACTATTCGACTGCCGTGCATGATGGTGGGTACCAGGGCGATGCGTCATTGCTCATCTACGACGAGCCCGCGCTGAATGGCACCATGCTGAGCGAGGACGTACGGGACCTCTTCGATAGCTTTCCCAGTACCTCGCGTATCTATGTGCTGGCGCCATTTCAGGCCAAAGATGCACTCTTTGCGTGCTTGAGCGAAAGCGGCGTACAGGCTCGTATTCGTCGCTATTTTGATGATCTCGGCGGACGCATCTATCTAGTCTGGCTGCGTCTGAGTGATGGGGTGATCGACGTTGTGGCCACGCCGTTCTTCGTGAAAGATGGGAAGCTAGAGGCGCAGCCTGATGAGGTGCTGTCCAATCAAGTGCGTAATGGCTTTCTGTTCGATCTATTTCATGCCCATGCCGGGCGAATTGACGCGCCCATCGGCGTCCATTTCAGCAAGGCGTCGGGCAAACACGCACGTAAATTCCTGCGGACCAGTGATGTGGTGCTGTCCTCGGAATCTGCTGCGGCGCTCGCCTTCTTTTCGTTAGCGGGATCAAGGATGGGTACGCCGGCACGCATCTTCGTCGACACGGCACCGCTGATGTCGGTGGCGCTTGCGATGCAGCGCATCGGGATCGTCAACGGCCTCTGGGAGGCGCACGCGCCGGTGCGCTCATTCAGCTCCTATGGCGGGATCGAAAGGTTACCAGTTGCTGCTGCCAGCGACATCGTACTGATCTCCGCCTCGACATCGGGTGGGCTGTTCAATCGCCTTGTCCAATGCGGCTTTCGCCCGGCCAATATCCGTACGTTGTTCTTCCTCGGCAGTCAAATCGACGCGAGGCAGGCGGGTGCGCTCGTGTGCGACCTTACCTTTGTGCCAGGCCAGACGTTCGGCTACGAGCCAATCGAGAATTTCCCGGCCAATGACTGCAAGCTCTGTCGGGAAGGATATTTTCTGGCTGAACTGGAGGGCGATCAGTTCTTGCTCCAAAAGCGCGACATCAAATTCCTGCACGCGACGACATCCAGTCAGCTCAAGGAGGCGCGGACGCAGTTGGATCGGCTAAGCAAGCGTCAACTGTTCGGCGCCCATCTGTTCTCTGGCCAGACCCGTCGCGTCGACGTTGGTGTGCAATCGGGGGATGCATTACTTGACGAACCCTCCATGCGAGAGGCCACGCTGCGTCTGCTCAAACGTTACACTCCGACCCCACTCCACTATGTGGTCCTGCAAGGCGTGTCGGAGGCGGCCTTCCACGATCTGGCAAATGAGGCGGGGATGGCGGCCATCGTGGCAGCCACCACCCTCTTGACGCCCCAGACGCTCGCTGCGGCAAACGCTGTGCCGCGCGGGTCGGCCCTTGTACTGTTTGGTCAGCTCGACGACTATGGGTTGGCGAGGGACATCAATGCGCTGTTGCGCACAGTGGTGCCGCAGGGGTGCGTGACCTACGTCGCGGGTCTCGCTGTGGCGGAAACGGCAAAGCAGCTCTCCGCACTGCGCACGTTCCTCACCTATGGTGAATTCGGAAAGGATACGTTCACCTTTGCACCGGCGGCGACCTTGATGCTTCCTATGGCGCAGCTCACGCGTACCCCCTGGGACCTCGAGCTGGAGCTACTCCAGCGATTGCGCGACGACGCCGAGCACGAACCGTTTGATGCGACCCTTCAGGCTCGGCTAGGAGTGTTGGAGAGCACCGCATTTCGTTACGACGGACTGTTCCTGGATGGCGTGCATGGTGCATTGCGCATCAATCATGACTTCGTCTATCTCAAGGTGGATGGCGACGCCGCTAGCATTTCGCAAGGCGATATTTTCGCGGTCGTGTCGAATCTGCTCGCCTGCGTCCGCGCCGGAAACAAGGGCTTGGCGGCGCCGACCGTACCGGAACCGGTCCACTACCAGCGTTCGATTTATGGTCTGGTCCTGCTGGATCCGCTGAATTTCGAGAACTACAACGATGCAATTCTTCGGGCAGCTCTGCTGCGAGGCGCGCGCGATACCGAGTTGCACTACGTGGGCGACGAGCACGCTAGCGCCAGGATATCTAGCGTTATTCGTGCCTCGATAGTTGGGTGGCCCAGAGGTGAAGGTGATGCGTTGCCGGAATTCCTACTGGCCATGGCGACTCAGCGGCTTCGCCTTTCCATGGTGCACGCCGAGGAAATCATGCGGCTGGTCGCGGATGCAGAACTGCCGGCTTTTCTAAAACTGATCGCACAGAGGATTTGTGTCGACTGAGCCGCAGCGGGCCGTCGGGACAGGAATGGGGCGGCCGGAATGGGCTGCATTTTCGGCCAAGTATCGTTCCCACATCGGGCGCGCATTCAGTCCCTGGACGATCGCGCCTACGAAGCCGAAATGCCCGCGGTGAACGCCGCGTCGGGTGACCAAGCGCCGGCGCCGCCGTGGCGCTGTGGAGTCGGCTGGCACCAACATAGCGGTTTCGGGTGCGAGGATGAGGGGGGACGCTCATGCCGCGGGCCGTTCTTTCTGGGTGCGATTGCGGTGTTGTTGCAAGAATTTAAGCCGCCGCTCCGAAACGCTGCCGGGTAACCTCATGCCCTCGTTGAGGCCGAGTTGGTCTCCGGGCGTGAGGTGAATGAGATTCGTTCCACTTACGCTTTCGAAGGACAGCTTATTGGCCTCTTCCGTTCGGACTTCGTTAGTGGGAGAAATCGGTGCCGCAATCGTACGCGCGGCCTCAGACAGGTAGCTCTGCACTATAGAGCTATGGCGATCTCTAAACATGCTACACTGAACTTGACAAAACTTGACTGAGTTATCGATCTATCCTACACTCCGGTCGCTATGCTAAATCTCACCCTGATCACGGATCGACTCACCTCACTTGGATGGGGTGCCTCTCAATTGGCGGAGGCGTGTGACGTGAGTCGCGAGGCGGTATCCAATTGGCTATCGGGTGAGTCCCTTCCTCGCCCTCGGAAGTTACGCCAAATTGCCGAGGCCTTGGCAGTGTCGCCGCATGAGTTACTGCTGCCCGCGTCCCGATTGCCCGAGCCGGTTGTAGCATACAGGACCAAGCGCAATGCGCCCGTTTCAGCACAAGCGTTGGAGACTGCAGCCGACGTGGCCCGTCATCTTCGTGAACTCGTTCCGTTCATCGAGCGAGATAATCTGTTTGCACCTGGCATTCTCGAAACGCCGCAACTCAGTGATGACTACATCATCAGGGCTGCGCGACAGACCCGAGCTCGTGCCGGCCTGTCGACAACGGAACCGATTAGGCACTCTCAACTAATATCGATGCATCAGGAGTTTGGATCGATTCTCGTGCCAGTGCTGTGGGGTGAAGAAAAAAGCGGTCACGAAAACGCGCTTAGCGTGTATCTTCCCGAGTCGAAGTCGTCATGGGTAATTTTTAATCTCAACGCGCGCATCGATGATTTTAACTATTGGATGGCGCACGAGCTCGCGCATTGTTATACGCTAAATGCGCTTCAAGGCGACAAAGGCGAGACATTCGCCGAGCGATTCGCGCAAGCGTTGCTATTTCCGCAAGAAGTGGCTGCCGCTGCGCTAGACGACATCATGGGAAGCAAGCAACGTATGGAGCGTGTCGCGTTCCATGCGAAAGCGCATGACATTTCGATCGTCACTGTCGTAAAACAGATAGATCGTATTGCGGAGCAGCGCACAGGCAAGCCTACCGGATTAATCGATAATCGGTTTTGGGACGACTGGAATGGCAGCCGGAGTCTGCAGCCCACTGTGGCTTATGCGCTTTTTGGCATCGATAGCATGACTTCTTCGCAATATATCGACGCATCGGAACGCATATTCGGCACACCGGTGTTTCGTGCTTTAGCTCGCTGGCAAGATGCGCAAGGCGGCCTGTCCCCCGCGTTCGTTGCGACCGCACTGAATATTCAGTTGGGCGATGCCTTGCATATTGCCAAGGCGCTTTCAACGCTGCCCAAACCTATTGCAACTTCGGCGCCGGTTCATTAAAGAGACGCCTATATTGCGTCTCCCAGTTGTGCGGGAGGGCCTCACCATACCGAATCCACGACTTCACCGTCTCGTAGCGGTCCTCGGCGGAAATGCATCCTGCTCGCTCCAATAAGTGCAGTAGGTCGAACGAGTTCCATATCTCGACGTTCCGTTCGTCTTCCTGAATTAAATCCTGAACGACATGGGTCATTGGCCACTCGTCCGTGGCGATTACTGCATTTAAGACTAGTGCGGTTGCGATCAGCGTGGCGTCGTTGGTGGACAGAGAACGGACTGGGATGGGAGCAAGACGCTGAGTACAGTAGTTTTCAAGCAGTGCGTTGCCGAAACGTTTGACTAGTTGGCACTCCTCAAGCACTGCCTTTAGCTCATCGTCGTTTAGTGCTAGCACTGCACCGGCAGCAACTGCAGCGTCGATATCGCCGTTCGCCCAAGCATATTCGTCTTGAAGTCGCTTGCCCTGCCTGAATTCGTCGACCAAGTCAGTAAGCGTTCTGATGCGAAAACCCCCAACGTCGGCGCCCAAGATCGGCCGCAATGAGGTCTGATAAATACGCAGGAAACAATTGGTATCGACAAGCAGAAAGCGAAGCTGCTCACCATCTCCGACAAAATCTAAATTTTCAACTTGATCGGCCAAAAAATTCCCCTCGACGCGGAAGCCCCTGCATTAGCAGGGAGCATTATACACATCAGGACGCCGTGAAATCCTGTTAAACTAAAGTTATCCACAAAGAGGTGCCAATTTAGGAACTTTAGTATGGGCCTGCCAAGGTTCGATGACCTGGATCGGTTAAATTCCTTTGCCGTGCGAGCAAGACTGGCTGATCGTGTTCGCGCCGAACGACTCAAACTCAACACATCGCAGGCATCGTTCGCCCTATGGTGCGGCGTTAGTCTTCGAACGTATAAGCGGTTCGAGTTGAACGAGTGCGACTCGCTGGAAGTTTTCCTCAAAATCGTGGCGGGGTTGGGGCGTCTTGCGGGGCTGGAGGGGTTGTTTCCCGCTCAGCCTCTCCGCCCCAGCCCTCAGACAGTGTCTGAGGCCATGAACCGACTCAAGTTCGAGCATGTCACTGCCGAGCGATTAAAGCGAAAAAGAGCTTCCCCGCGTAGTTGAAGACTGGCCCGTGCAACGCGGCAAAGAAGTGCCGATGCGTCATATCATTTCTCAAGGTTGTTGTGCTTGAGGTGTTTGGCAGCTTCTTCTGCCAAGCAAGCGCAGGGGCGTAAGCCTTCAAAGGCCACGCTCTGAGCCAGTTGACGGAACTGCGACACGCGGCTTCCGCCCCCTCACGCTGCAAGCCAACAGGTCCAGGGACTAGGCTAAAGGGCGTTGATGACCGGCGCGAGAAAAAAATTGCGCAAAAAGCTTGGGAACAAAATTGTGCCAAGGAATTTTGCAGAACATTGTTCCTCCGGCCGACGTTTTGAGTAATTTTGTTCCTTTGCCAACGGCTCGATCCGTTGCTGGCCGGCGCGCTACGGCTTGCGAAGCCGGGAACGGTTGCCGTCGGGGATTGCCGCGCGATCACGGTGCCAAGTCGGGGCCACGCGGACGGGGTAGGAGGGGGCTACCCAATCCACCCAAGATAAGCACCAACAAATAGGCATCAAAAAGCCTTGTAAGTAGCATGTCGATGAGGATTGTGGCGAGTCGGACGTGGCTTAGCGCGATCTGGTCGCACGCGATGGGTACGTGTTGCGATCAAGGCCAAGGTCTCATGCAGAGCGGCCTTGGCCCAGCGCAAGCCGAGCAGCGCCGCTGACAGGACAGGTTTGAGAGCGGTGATGGCGAAGGTTCGGTTGATGCGATGATCCGAATTAATTTCATGTTCCTGCGCGGCGCTGAGGCAGCATACGGCGTGCAGGTTGTCGCTGAGGATTTTGGCGCCGAAGTCCTGCCTAGCGGCCAACTGTGAGAGGCCGGACAGATGTTCGAGTGCCATGCGGTGTTTGAGGCGTTTGAAGGCCTCCTCCAGGCGCCAGCGCTGGTGATAGAGATCGCGGAAGGTGGCGGCCGGATGGCGGCACCTGTCGAGCAGATTGGTGATGAGCACGCGTACCTTGCCGGCTGGCGAGATCTGCCGGATCAGCCGGACTGTCTGTGGGACGGCCGCACACTCATAGTCGCGCGCATCATTGCGGGCTGGAGCCGGGAGCGTGACGATGCCCTCGGCGCGGCCGGAGCGGAGGAACTGTCGCACGGCAGTAAAACCGCTGCCGTCTGCGCGCATGCAGAAAGGAATGCTTCGTTGGTTGAGCACGGCCACCAGCCAGCGGGCGGGGTAGCCACGGTCGAGGAGAAGCAAGTCGTCGGATTGCAGGCGGTCCAGATGCTCGAACAAGATCTGGCGTTCGTTCTCGTGCACGCTGTGCAATGAGGCGGTGAGCATGATCTCGGCCTCGGGCAGGTACAGGCCGAAGGCGAGTTGATCGCGGGTGGCGGCTCGAGGGAGATGGCTGCGGCGGATGGCAAAACGCAGGTGTGAGGCATCCGCGGCGACCAGCCGAAAGCCATGCCAGCGCGGCACATGTTTGGACACTTGCTGAAGCAGCCAGCATTGAGGTGAGCAAAAACATCGCCGCTGAGTTTGCTGCGAGCCTGCGCGAACGCTTGTTCACTGACACCTCGGCACAAGGTATTTTGGCGGGCGAGTGCGGCGAAGAACTGATCGAGTTCGGCTTGCACCCCCATGCGCAAGTTACCAAGCATAAAGGCGATCAGCGTTGGCAGGGTGAGCTTACGCTGACGGGTGAATGCAGCCGGATATTCGGCATGACGGGCAAGATCGCGAAAGACCTGGGTGTGCAGATATTGGGTAAGCGTAGCGAACAGATCGGACAGGGGCATCAGAGCCGAGCAAGGATCGAGAAATAATCCTCTATTGGCCGCCGCCCTGCTTGCGCTAAACAGCCAGCGCAAGCAGGGC
>NZ_JAGIQB010000090.1:0-11113 GCF_017815025.1 Cupriavidus phytohabitans | reverse complement strand
CCACCGGCGCTCCCTCGAGGAAAAACACCAGCACGCGCGCGAAGCCCTCGATCACTACCGCCAGGCGGTCAAGGACCAGCGCGACCAGGACCAGCGCCGGCACGAGCAGCAACTCCAGCAACTCCAGCAACTGCAGGCCGAATTACGCCAGGCGCAGCAAACCATCGTGATCAAGCAGGAGGAAGTCACCCGTCTGAACCAGGAGGGCGCGCGCCTGGTGGCCGAACTGTCCCATACGCGGCAGGCCCTTCAGCAGGCAAAAGAATTCAGTCGACGCCAGACGCAAAAGCTCGAAGCGCTGCAGCCGATCGAGCAGCGTAACGGCGTGCTGGCGGCGCAGATTGCCGACAAGGATGCCCACGCCCAGGCGCTGCAGGAACAATTGGCGGCAGCGTTGGAACAAACTGGCAGCCTGTCGACCCAGGTGCGCGAGCTTGAGCTGGCCTTCGCGCAGTCACAGGCCAAATGCGAGGCGCAGCAAGGCATCGTGGCCGAGTTGCGCACCTATCTCGTGGCCAGCGCGCGACCGACATAAAGACGCCGTTCTTTATTACTTTTGGGCTTATGCGTCATTTCCGGCTTTATGCCGGCATGACCCCTTCCTCTTCCCCCGAACTCCCCGAACCCTAAACAGTGACCTCAGATCCTCGGTGCGCAGGGGCGCGAGGCCTATCGGCCCGTCCAGGATGGCTTAGCGTGCAATATATTCCGTTTTCTGAAGCAACCCCATATACACCAATCTGTGCCGCTGACATGTAAACAGCGCGGATAATTTTTTGGGTAGTTGCGGCGAACCATCACATCGGATTTAGCCGCGTTGTTCAACGGATTTCGACTCGATGTTTCGTATCCTTTGGACTGCTGGGGGTATCGGCGAGCGGCAATGCAGCAGCGTTGCCGTCGCGCGAGAACCCGTCTGGAAATCTTCAAAGGAGCATGCGTGACAGAGAAGCTATATCATGGCAGTACGAACGGCAGCATCAAGCGATTCGATGATTTCAGCCACTTTGGGACACGCGCGGCAGCGCTAGCCATCATCGCAGCAAAGATTTGTCCAACGGAGGATTCGCAGGAAACCGCGTTTATCTACTCTGGCTACATTGATATGAGTAAGACTAGGCGTGTCTTGAAGCTGCAGAAGGACTTTGGAAGCCCGAGGCCTTTGGCGGTTCTCCGACAGTTCGAAAAGCAGGCGGACTTTGCAAAGCAAGTGGCGGGTCTCAGAAGCTCTTACAACGACACCGCCACCGACGCGGACGGCCGCGTGTTTGCAGATGCTGAGCTGTTGCTTCAGTTGCGTTGGAAACTGAAGGGTCTCTGTGTTGCTATCAGCTACCCGAACGAGGTCGAAGCCAAGGAGACTCAGCATATGAGCTATGTAGTTGTCTGCGGGACAGACTTCGTAGCGGAGCATCCTCCCGCGACAGTCAGTGCAAAGGAAATATGGGATGCGTGGCAGAGGATTCCCGAGTACTGGCAGCGGGCCCATATAGAAGTCAAAAGGGTCAAGGTCAAAAGGGACCAGCCATCGGCAATTCACGTTCAGGCCCAGGAATTGATAAGGCGTATGCGCGCAGGTGAGTATTGCCAGCAACTAGTACACTTGCAACCGCATCTTTGACATTTAGGCTTTGCCTAGCAGCGTCGCCGCCATCGAATCGAAGGCACCGCGGCGACAGACGTCGTCCGGCAAACTCAGGTGCGGCGTTTTTTGAACCGAGTTTTGCAGCGCCGTATATTATGTCTAAGAGGGGGCGTACAAATCGATTGGCGTCCTGGGTCCAGTGGTACCAGCGCGGAGGCTGGCGGCTACCAATTTTTAATTTTAAGCAAGAATGACAATGATAGAACGGTTTCATGGGGAAGCTCGGCGAAATAATCTGATTGCGGCGCTTGAGTTGCAGGGTATCTGCGGCGGGATTCAGGAATTGCCGGAACGGTTGGCTGAAGCATGTGAGCTCATCGAGTTTCCAGACGGCGAGAAGCTCGTCACGCAAGGGGACCAAACCAGCGACATTTTCCTGCTGCTGGCTGGCTCCACGAAAATCATTGTGGGCAAAAAAGAGGTCGACCGAGTTGATGCCGGTAGGCACGTTGGAGAGATGGCAGCAATTGAAGCGTTGCCGCGCTCCGCGACTGTGATTGCTGACGGCACCGTTGTAGCCGCCAAACTTTCCGAATCAGTGTTCCTGGACCTGGCGGAGCAATTCCCCCGAATGTACAAGCACATTTCCACAGAACTGGCACGCCGGCTTGAACGGCGTAACAAGGCACTTGCCCGGACAGATGAAAAAATCAATGTATTTGCTATTTCGTCCGTCGAAGCCCTGCCGGTTGCTGAGACCGGTGTTCTCGCGTTCGAACACGAGACGAACATCAAATTCTGGAACTGGCCGGACAACGTGTTTGGGGTGAGCAGCTATCCGCTTGAAGACCTCGAGCAACATCTAGGCACAGCAGACTTCGCCATTGCCATCGCCCAGGATGATGACCTGACGATGTCCCGGAAGGAAAGAAAGCCTAGCCCTCGTGACAACGTGATATTCGAGCTTGGCCTGTTCATGGGAAGGCTGGGCCGTCGTCGAACTATCTTAATGAAGCCAAAGGGTGTTGCTATCAAGCTGCCTAGCGATCTTGCAGGAGTAACGACTATCGACTATCCGGCAAAGCTCTCTGAAGACTCACCGGACCGGGATATGGCAGCAGCATGGAAAAAAGTCCGCGCGCACATCGAAAGGGTAAATCGATGAATAGCAACGAGCGGACGAAGGTGAGTGCAGCAATTGAGGAAGGGTTGGATCGTGCTGAAGCGAACTGGGGTGAAGTCGGACACCTGCTCGAGGCGCGATATCAGGTATCGACGGAAAAGTACGCCATGGATAGCGCCGACTCAAACATACCGGGTTATCCCATTGTGTCGGCGGATCGACCACAAGTCGACGAATTTATTGCGCTGGTGGTAGATATGCGTGGATCGACCCAGCGGCTGAAGACTCATATCGCGAGAGCGAAAGTGAATGGACTACAACGGGTCTATTACGAGACCTCTGCGCTACTTCCGGCCGTAGCAGTTACATGCGGCTTCCAAGCCGGCACGGTGACCGAATACTTGGGTGATGGAGGTTTGGTGTTGTTCGGCGTGAACAAAGATGACCGAGTGGACTCGGTTAAGCTTGCATACCGGGCTGCGAAAAACTGTATCGGCGACATGCGACAACTCATAAATGTTGCCATCGCGAAGCGCTACAACCTGCCAGAAGTTTCACTTGGTGCAGGACTTGCGATGAGCAGGGCGATGGTTACCCTAGTCGGAGTAGCCGGGAATTATCAGCCAAAAGCAATTGGTTCTTGCGTTTGGGACGCAACGAAACTGAGTGGAGGCGTAAACGCAGTCCATGTTTCACCAGATATAAAAAGCGCATGGCCGACAGCGCAAAACGGCCTGATGAGATTCAAGCCACTTTCCTTGAAACATGTCGAGGGATTCAAAATGTACGCGGAGCCGACGGAGAACCGGTCTGTAGCGTAGTAAGCTTCGAGGACGCGTAGCGCTCGGGTGCGATCCTCGCCAGCTTGCGCCTACAGATACATCGCATTCCGGCGGGGACCTTATCTTCGCAGTCTTGGTCGGGGTCATCGAATGGAAGTCCCTTCCATTCGATGACCCCGATTCCGCGGGCGCCGAGACCGCAGCAGCGCGCGAAGCGGTGCAGGCCAGGATGCAAGCAGAAAAGACATTTCCGACAGCCTCAAGCAAGTCCTCAGTGGTCTGACATCGGTTGTGAACGGTCTAGCCGTTTCAATTTGGTTGGTGACCACCCACTCCTCTGGTTCTTTGCAATAGAATCGGAGGTGGCTACCAATTCAGCATTCGCTACTTATGAGAATCGAGCACGACTCACCGGTTCTGGCCCTCGAGCATAACGTGACTTGGGCGTTCGAGAACGCAACCCCCTATGCAGGAGTACGACTCGCAGAAGCAGTTGCCACCGGAGCCGTGAGACCCGAAATCGGCTTGAATTTCGATGACGTTACGGCCCCACCCCAGGGCCCATCGCTCCAGAGGCGCGGCAAGACTGACGTACCGGAGATGCATATCAGTTTAAAGCATCTTGAGTTGCTTTGGTCCTTCACGTACTCGTGGATGGTTATCTACGAACGCGGTATCCAGAAGCCCCTCATCGAAGGAAATTGGATAGACGAGGTTGATAGTTCTGATCCGGTGTTGGTGCGCGCACTGCAACTGCGCGACTGGTCCGCGTCGCTGCGAACCCGATGCACTCCATGGCCGCAAGAATTGCCGTCCCCCCGGAATTACGCATGCGACATTGAACGATGGTACGGCGAGAAGGCGAATTTGGTGTTCCAACAGGCAGCTGCATTCTTGTTGGGGCATGAATTCGCTCATGCCGTTGGAGGACACCTCGAGTTCGCGCACGCCGACGCGCCTGACGCCAGTGCTATCGAAGCCGAGCAAGATGCTGATGTGGCTGCCTTTTCGAGCATCGTGGAGGCTACCGATGATGAATCTGAGAATCTCAGCAAAGCATGGGCAATTCTGGCCGCGCTATTGACTTCTATGTATCTCGGCAAGGAGCCACGCACGGCCTTTGTACAAAAGCGCCATCCGCCGCTTCATCACCGTCTCTCGAACTTCATGCGAATGCTGGATTTCGAGAAGGAAGAGTATCGCTACTACTTCCCAATGCTGACGTGCGTTGTTCTCGAGTGGGCCCTTGACGAGTTGGGCTCGATTCCTCGTTCAGCATCTCTATACGATGACGCAGAAGAAGCTTTCAGCGACACACTCGACCGAATTGAGAACTGGATTGGCGGGCATTGACTCGGCAGCCAGAGGGCTAGCTTGCAGGTAAACATTTTTGGTTCATCGCCGATTGCCAGCGAAGGCTCGCGGTCCGACGGAAGAGTTTGGCGGGTCAGCGAGCCCCAGGATTTTCGACGATCGAGTTGGCCGATGAACCGTCAATGCTTCTGCGACGGCGACCGCTCCCTCCCGACCCGTCCAATCCGCAAACACGGTAGTCTCTCGGTTGATAGGGGAGATGCGGAAGTCAAGCGGGCGACGTTTGGAGCCGCATTCGAATTGGAATCGTTCAGCGGCCGCTTCGGGAAAACGGCGTGTTTAGTCTGACGGCTCACGGCTCACGGCAGCCCAGTTGCTGAAACTTCTGCTCGAGCGCATAGATCGGCGCGGTCAAAACCCGCACAGGAACTTCACCCGGCTTGCCGGTGAGCGGAGGGTACATAATGGGCGTCATGCCCTTGAAGTCCGACGGCAGCTTCAGGTCGGCTTCCATCTCAGGCACCAGCAGAAACGTCCGCTCGCGGCCAAGCCGCGACATGAAGAAACCCAACTCGAAAAGGACATTGTCGCGAGGGGCAGCCGATTGTTTTCCCCTTGATTGGACGATGTCATCCGGATGGGCGATGGCCACTCCGAAGTCCGCCTGATCCACCTCACGCTCAAGCACCTCCAGCGGATATGAGCCTGGCGGGAAAATATCTTCATCCGACCAAAGGAGCGAGTCGGCGTCCGTGTATCTGAGCCCGTGTCGGATCGCCTTTGCAACTGAAACGCTCTCTTTGGAACTGATGAAAAAGGCGCGAGGACGATCATTGGGCGGCCGGATGAGCGAGTTTCTCTGCAGCAACCGGGACGCAAGCTCCGCCGCGATTAGCCGGTACACGCGAGGCTGCGCCATGGCAACTTGGTCGAGGGCCTCCGGGGAGGCCTTCAACGTGACGGTGGGCTCCACGGCGGTGATTGTTGCGCTGCGGGTGATGTGCGGGTTCACCGCGGACATCTCACCCACGGTCACTTTCTTTTCTCTATGGTAGAGGAACTTACCCTTAACCGACACACCCACCTTTCCAAAGAGCAGGAAGTACATGTCGCGATCGGTAGCGTTCTCGTGGATCAGCACTTCCCCGGCAGCGAACTCCACAACTTCGCCAGAGTCGGCTAGCGCCGTTGCCACTTCACGGTCACCCTGGACTATGCCTTGCGCCAGCAACGCCTCGATAAGGACTACCTTGTTTTGGAAACGCTCAATCAGCGTCATGTTCTCCCCCTGCGTTACCTAGAATAATAACTACCGGCCCGTACTCCTCACGGACTGTCCCGGTCTCACTGCCTTGCAGCCGGCCGCGCGCAGGCAGGACTCCCGGCCGGAATCCATGCGCCGACCCCAGAAGCGCCCCCTCCGGGCCGAGCTTGACGATCATCAGGACTAAAAAGGTTGACTTTTGCTCCTCGTTCTCGATCAAATCCTGCATCTGGCGGAAGTCCACATCGCTGGGAGTTGCCGGGTATGCCGGATGCGAGTGCCACTCGCCCAAATAGTTAAAGCGTTCCGGCTTGTGGCCCATCCGCTCATGGAACCGCCGGATGAACTCCCGGTGCTGTACTGGGTCGCGTTCAAAGTGCGAGTGCGTACCATTCCGTTGCACTGACAGGTCGACCACGAGGAACCGCCCGTCACCAATCTGTTCCGCAGCTAAGACGCCGCCTATCTCGTTCGCGCCGGCAGACCGCAACTCCCGCTTAAGCTTGCGCAAACAGCGAGAGCTCAGGACGACATCGATCACGTGCTGGCCTCGTCAGTACGGACGCATCCCTCCGCGTCGTTGTCCTCTGCGATGTGGGTGGTCTTGACTCCGGAGACGTCGAGCGGTCGGGTCTCAAAAGGCTGCTCGAACAGCCACTCCTTCCGCAGACCAATGACGTACACCGAGTGCGGGTAGTCGGAACTCTCCTGGCCCCGCAGCGCGTCTGCGGCAAAGCCTGTCAGATGCGAGGAGATTACGGACACATCTGCATCGTCCGCAATCATGGGAGCCTGGTCATCAGGGTCAGCCGCGTAGTTGATGCCGACGTCGGCCGGCGGCTCGGGGAATCCAGGTGTCTGGAACCAGTGATAGATAAAGTTGCGGATGTCCAACGGAGAGGCCTCGATGCCGGGTCGGCTCCTGGCGATGTAGCCCCCAAATCCACCGCCAAACACACGCCCCCATACCATGGGGACACCTTCGCTCTCCGACACCGAACTCGCGTAGACGAAGCCCTGACCACTTCCAGTGGTTTCGACGATCAGGTCACAGGTCTTCAGGCTGGCCAGGCATGCATTCAAGGCGTCCACGGTAGTCTGCCCTCCAAGCTGGTTTACCCACCGGTCGACCTTGACCTGTTCGCAGATGCGCTTGAGGCGGGCCGTCAGTCCGTCGACCTTGTGTGCACCGACCTCCCCCCAGTCCAAGTCGTTCCGAGCCAAGTTGCCAACCTTGAGGACATCCGCGTCCACCAAGAAGAAGCTGCGGACACCCGAGCGGGCGAGCGAGGTGGCCACTTTGCTGCCCATCGACCCGCAACCGAGGATGGCAACACGCTTCGTTGCCAGGATGGCGTTGCGGGTCGGGGCACGCTGCTGCTTGTCCATGAGAATCTTGATGATGTCGTGGATGCGGTGGTCCTTGCCGAGGAACTTCGCGATTACACGTCCTTCCAGCAAGCCCACCACGATGCCGCCACCGTCGAACGGGATGGAGGAGAATGCCGCCCAGCGGTCAGCGCTGGCCATGTCTGGCAAGGTCAGTGCGTGATGGCGAAGGTCGCCAGGCTCGAGGATAGCGATTCGACCAACGCCGTTCAGGGACTGGCCTACCGAGCATGGGATTGTCGGGTCAGCCCACCGGTCATACTGGGCCGATCCCGAGATTCCAACCGCCAAGCTGACGCACGAATTTTCGAAGAAGCTCGCGCGCAGGTCCAAAACCCAGACGCCAGGCTCTCGGCGACGCACCTCTGCCAAGAGCTCATCGCTGAGGACCAGCCGCGCATACTCCCAGCGCAGGAGCTGCCCCTCGGTGAAACGGTGCTCAGAAGGCACTACCGCTTTACGACCATTGGCGTCTACAGTGCTTTCCGTGTCAAGGAGGTGTCGCGCGCTGCGCAGGACTGCCGCGCCGTCCAGAGACTTGATCCAGTTGTCCGCGCGGATTTGCAGGCACAGCTCCGACGTGCCCCACTGGTGGTTCGACCAACGCTGGCCGGGCTCTCGCGGTACCAGCCGCGGGGGCGCAAACGGATAGATGAAGGGGTACTCGATGCGGGCCTGCCGCAGCTGCTTACCGCCTTCGAAGTCAATATCCACATGCGCCGTGCCCGCCTGCTCATCGATCAGCCAGTGGACGGCATGCACCCATCCCTCCTGCAGGAGGGATTCAAGGGCCTGCCGTTCATGCGCCAGGCGGCGCGGACGCCGCACAAACCAGGGCATCAGGAGAAGCCGGCCAAGGTACGCGAGGGCTCAGCCGCAGCACCAAAAGCGAAGCCGGATGCCGCGGCCGTGGCAGGCTTGAGCAACGAGCCGGAGTTGGTTGACTTCTTGCTGTCGTCCCTGGGGTTCAGCGCATCCTCGGCAGCGGCGTAGTCGAAGTCGGAGCGCTTGCGGCTGCTGCCGAATAAATTCCGGAACTGCTGTGGTGCATGCTCATCCAGCTTCGGACCGATCGAGGTCTGCCGGCCGTTGCAGTTCTGCTGCTCTGCCTCGGACGCGAGCACCGAACGGCTGATACAGCAGCGGACCAACTCGCTCTTCATGCCGAGCCGCGTCACCGCGATGAAGCCGTGCTCCAGACCAATGGCGAGACCGAGGTCGCCAACGTCGATGCCTTCAGCTTCCAGCTCCCGCAGGGCGACGGCGAAGCTGCTACGCATGGCCGCAGCGCACAGCATGGCGTTCTTCGCAGTTTCTGCGTCGTCCGTGGTCGCGGCAGTGCCTTCGATCAGAATGCCGTGGATGCAGTCTCCGATGAAGCGCACCTTCTTGCCGGCGAAGTCCTCGTACAGGACAGCATCCAGCTCGCTGCGCAGGACGTGGAGCGTCTTGACCACGTCAATGGCGTCATCGTCATCTTCGATGCGATCAGCAACGTACCGGGTGAAGTTGTCGATGTCGGCATAGATTGAGGTGGCCTCCTGCCGGCGCGAGTTGCGTGGGGTCAGTGTTTCCAGTTCGAGATCGCGATACGGGGGCGTGTGGCGCGTGAACTCGAATTTGCCAATGGGGTTGTTCTGAAGGTCCGTTTCCCAGTCCTTTACGACCTTGTCCACCGTCAGGCCGAGAGCTGCCTTCTCTTTGGACTTGGAGACCTGCTCGTCGGTCAACGCAGTGGTGGAGTCGTTCAACACTTTGTCCCAGCCGACCGCCTTGCGGGCGTTGTTGGTGACGAAGATGCCCTCCACCTCGGTGTTGAAGCCGGCCCGCTTCGCAGCCTGGTTCGCAGGGTTGCCGAGGAACAATGGTTCCCGGCTCGAGCGGCGGCCATTGTTGACTGCGAGAGCCTTGCCTGTGTCGATCCCGACGCGGGTCTTGGCGGCGGGCAGTGGGTCCTCTTCGTTCTCGCCGATCTTGGCCAGGACGTCGCGTACGAGTTGAGCGGTCGCCACCGCCTTGTGGATGCGGGCGGCCTCGTCGTCGTAGGGCTTCGCGAAGACGGCGTGGAGACGCTGGTTGTGGAAGTCGACCTGGATCGCGTCGACGCTCTGGAGGATGTTGCGGACGGCGCGGTAGTGATTGTTGAGGAACCGTAACGCTCGCTTGTGCGCGCGTTCACCGTCGGCGGTGGTCGTTTCCAGCAACGCTTTGATGTTGATGATGTCGATGTACAGGTGGACACCGTCCACCCGATACGCGACGCCGGTCCCGATGCCAGTCAGGACCGTGTCCCGGACGTAGTCCTTGATGACGACGTTGCTGACTTCCTTCAGGCGTGTCGCGATGCGCGACTTCGCCGTGTCTTCACTCCAAGTCCGCTTGGCCATAGATTCCCTTGCCGTCCGTTGGCAAACCATCCTCTTGTTCCGCGGTCAGCAATCGGCCCAACTCCTCCTTTCGCACGCCGCACCAGGGCCATATACTGGGGGGCGGTAATCGGAAATTCAAGATGTGTCTATCTGTTGCCCCTCATTTGAGGGGATAGCCCGTCTTGGACCGTCGCGCCGCCGCCCTGAAGAGGTATCGCGGCGTTCTTCCGTGAGCAGACGCAACCCGAGTGTAAGGCGTGGTCGTTGCACGCCTTCGTCATGGACCGGCATGTGGAGGTGGCGCATCGTGTCCAGCGAGCGCTCTTCTGGACGACCTGTGGGAAATCGCCCCAGTCGAGGAGGCGCCTGTCCCGTCATTGCAGGGCAGCGGCTGGCTGGCGTGAGCCGTTGCGTTGCGCCTCGCCCGGGTGCGCCCACAGCACGCCTCGGAAATCTGCGCTTGGCCATGCCATCGCGCATGAGCGAAGGCTACCATGATTGCTTATCGCGTTTCATATTCTCCCCGTATCCTGTAACTGCCAGAATTTCGGCGCGGCAGCGAGGCGGTGTGCGACGTCTATGGGGACGGTCAGGGCCCTGGAATCGTGCTTTCGGATGAAAGGGGGCCGGATGGGGCCGCGCCCGCGGCTGGCAGCGAGCAGGATGCGCGGCGCTGCCCCGCAACCCGGAAAACGGCGGCATCCCAATGGCTTGCTCCGCCCGCTCAATGTCATTTTCCCCATGGAGCATTGCGCGCGGCCTCGCGGGTGCGGGATGCCTGTGGTGGACGGCGACGCAAGGCCGGCGGCCCGGCGCCGACCGCGGACGAAGGGCGGCGGGGTGCTTTGATCCGCCACCGACACCGCCTGCCACGCCCGGTTTGCTACCGCAACGCCGAGGGGCTGAGCTGGGACGGGCAGGGGGAGATGCCCGCCTGGCTGCGGCGGGCGGTCAATGCGGGGCAGCACGTGGAATTTTCCGGGTCATAGTCGTGTTCAGCCGGACCGGCAAGATTGGCCCCCTGACGAGCACCCATTGAGCACCACCGACTGCTGCGCAAATCCACTCACAAGTATCGAAGAGGCAAGTTCCTACCCGATTATGCCGTGACGCTTGAACAGCGCCTGGAAGAACGACTTGACCGCAATTGGTGCGTCGGGCCCTTGCAACTCGACGCCAGCGAAGCGGTAGACCTCGTAGCCGGCGAGCTTTAGGGATGGTCTGAACAACCTGCCGTAGCCGAAGGCCACGGCGTGCTCAGCACGCATTGATTTCACAGGATGAGAC
>NZ_JAGIQB010000089.1:0-11364 GCF_017815025.1 Cupriavidus phytohabitans | reverse complement strand
CGCTGTTGCCGCTGTTGCCGCTGTTGCCGCTGTTGCCGCTGTTGCCGCTGTTGCCGCTGTTGCCGCTGTTGCCGCTGTTGCCGCTGTTGCCGCTGTTGCCGCTGTTGCCGCTGTTGCCGCTGGTGCCGCTGGTGCCGCTGTTGCCGCTGTTGCCGCTGTTGCCGCTGGTGCCGCTGGTGCCGCTGGTGCCGCTGGTGCCGCTGGTGCCGCTGGTGCAGGTCGGACGGATCGTGCCGGCACTCGACGGCAGCGCAGGCCGCAACCGGGCGCCGGGCTACTGCCTGATCGCGGCGCGCCATGACCTGGAGGCCATCCAGGCCTACCTGTCCCGCTTCCGTGACCGGGACAAGACCGCACGTGCCTACCAGAAGGAACTGGAGCGCTTCCTGCTCTGGTGCGTGGGCGCGCGCGGCACCGCGCTGTCCGCCATCGGCCCGGAAGCGTGCGAGCACTACAAGGCGTTTCTGGCGCAGCCGGATCCGTCCTGGATCGGCCCCAAGGCGCCCCGCACCTCGGCCCGCTGGCGTCCCTTCGCCGGCGCCCTCAAGCCGGAATCCCAGCGCTACGCGGTGCTGGTGCTGCGTGGTTTCTTTGCCTGGCTGGTGAGCATGCGCTACCTGGGCGGCAACCCGTGGCTGCTGGTGCCGGATCCGGTGACCACGCGCCGGGACGTGCCGATCGCGGTCGACAAGGCCTTGCCGGCCCCGCTGTGGCAGGCACTGGTGCAGCCCGATGGCATCCTGGACTAGCTCTGCGCGCAATGGCCCGCGGTGCCGGTGGCGGCGCCGCTGGCCGCGAAGGATGTCGACGCGCCCGGCGCTCAGTACCGTCTGGCGCGCGCGGCCGTGCTGCTGCTGGGATGCAGTGGGGCGCGCCGCGAAGAGGCGGCCGGCGCGCAACGCTGCCACCTCCAGCCGGTGCCGGAGCAGGCCGGCATTCCCGCTGGGCTGTGGGAGCTGGCGCTGCGCGGCAAGCGCCAGCAGTGGCGCACGGTCTTCCTCCCGGCGCGCGCCATCGACGCCTTGCGCACGCACTGGGCCGACCGCGGCCACGATTTCGAGAATCCGGACCAGGAACTCGCCCTGCTCTCGCCGGTGGTGATACCGGCCACGCGCACCGCCCAGGCGAAGCACCTCAGCGAGGCGGACGGCGCGCCCGTGCTGCGCGGCAAGGGCTTTTCACCGGATGGGCTGTACCAGCTGCTGACGACGACGTTGGTTCGCGTCGCCGACGACGCCACGCTGTCACTGTCCGAGGCAGAGCGGAACCAGCTGCGCCACGTCGCGCCCCATGCGCTGCGGCATACCTTTGCCACGCATGCGGTGGCCAACGAGATGCCTGCGGACGTCTTGCAACGGCTGCTGGGGCACGCCTAGCTGCAAACAACCGCGCACTACGTCCGCGCGGAGCGCGCACGTGGCCTCGCCGCGGTGGCGAAGCTTTATCCCGGCCTCAGCTAGGAAGCGTCCTGGCCACTTAACTCGCGGCAAATTGCAATCGAGCGGCTCTGCAGCTCGAGATTTCACCAACTTTCCGATGTGAGGGGAACCAAGACACGCTGATGCCCGAAGCATCAGTGGTAGTGGAGCTGGGCACTCTTACGCGCGTACCGGCTGGAAACTTTGTGCCGATAGCACTCTGTCCCTTGCCTCAGGAACGATGCTGCAGTTCCGAATTCTCCAAAGCGCCTTCCCGCGCTCTCGTGCAATAGCCGTGGAAGGTCTGCGGTTGGCGAAGTGGCCAAAGCCACCAAAATTGGCAAACGTCAGGCTGGACCAAAGACAAGGTCACCAAGATTGTACGAGCGTAAGTTTTTGTCTGCGCGTGCCGTAAAAGGGACCTCTGGGCCTGCCGTCACTGCCTTTCCCATTATGGTTAGGCTCGTCGGCCTCTCAATAAGGTCACAAGTATTGTCCGGCTGAGGTCCTTCGAGACACGCAAGGTCACCATCAATTGTCCGTTTTGCGACAGAGGCCCTCTCCCAGACAAGTCAGCGCTGGGCCTACGGAGGGGTTGCAATTGAGGATTCGTACAAACTTTGTGACCTTGCCTCCTGCCCTCGTGTAGCCGGTTCTCACAAGGTAAATCTCCAATGAGATGTTTTAGGAAACCGGGGCACTCATCCCTTATGGGTACCTGATGCAACTCATTAGTGATGTGATCACGGAACCCGAAGCTCGTTCTCTTCACTCCTGGCCTCACGGGTATCACGTTTTCATCTGCATCGATATCTACGGTCATCGGTCTCGCCGAGAAGGCAGTAGCCGTTGCTCACAGGCACGAGAACTACAAGAGATTCTGGTCGTTGTGACACGCTCGGCCAGTCAAAGTGCGTAGTCCGCTGCGCTGTCCTCCATATTTTGAAGCGAGTTGTACTGTTCATGTGCCCATGTTGGAGTAGCCATCCATGGCCCTGAGACGATCGAATGCCTCGGCGGCTTAACTAAATCCACATCACTTTCGGGTGTCCTGACCGTCAGCGCGCCGCAAAGCTGTTGTCGTTGCGCAGCCCTGCCTGCCACAGGCTAGACTCCTGCTGCTCTCGCCTACGATCCCGCCGGGACTTTCTTCAACACGCAGTTGCGATTCAAGCAGATCAAGGAGCACCGGCACGAGCGACATTTCTGGTGTGACGCTGCCTCCTTCGTGTTCCGACTCGGAACATGAAGGAGGCAGCCGACCAACGAAGAAGCGTTATTCATCTCAGCTGGGGTGTCGCATGGCAACGAGAATCGGAACGCCCTCGATCCGTGCGTTCTCGTAATGCCTCATGCAAGGCATGGGCGCTCGGAATTGGCAATCCACATCGCCTCGTTCACGTCCGGTATGTCCCGGGCACTACGGATTTGCAGGTCAAACATCCACTGCAAGTTGGCCTCACAATTTGCCGCAGGCTCGTACTCCCATGCGGCGTATCTGACCGCCGGTCGTACCCGTATGGGTGCCCCGACCGGACTGAATGTTCATGCGGACCCATCGGCCGGGGCGCTAGCGCATGGAGAGTAGCGATGGCAAAGCTAGCCAGTCGCCCAACAGGTTGCTTGCTCACTGCCCATTTGCGGCAGACTCTTGCCACGATCAACGTCATCAGCAGCATCGCTGCCTGGGCGCACTCCCAGTATCGCCATCCCAGATGCAATCGCAAGGCACGGACGTTCACGATGACGTTGTGTTCCGAGTCGGAACACGATTGCCTGACCGACCGGCGCGACTCATGACACCAATAGCGCCGACACACGTCCGCTCCTAATCGAGGACCGGCCACGGCGAAATTCAGAGCCCGTCTATGTAAGAACGAGGCTCGTGTTCCGACTCGGAACAAAAAACCCATTGGCGTGAGAGGTCCGACTGGTTTTGCGAGCGGCAGGGCTAACGTTGCGGCAACGTCCTGGCATTGATTACCGCACGTATCCGACGTTCACGATGACGTTGTGTTCCGAATCGGAACACAATTGCCCGATCGACCGGCGCGACTAATGGGTCAACTGCGCCGACACATATCCGCTCCTAATCGAGGACCGGTCACGAGGAATTCAGAGAGCTTCTTGTAAGAACGGGACTCGTGTTCCGACTCGGAACACAAAAAAAACCCCTCGGCATGAGGGGTTCGACTGGTCAGGAGCGACGGGCTAACGTTGCGGCCCGCCGTCAAAAAGTTCGTTGATTACCGTCCGTATCCGCTCCTCTTGAGCCGCTGTCAGGACTGCACTCTTGAGCTTTACAGTAAAGCTCAGGGAATCCTTTGTGATGCTGCCGGCTTGAGTTTTACCGGCATAGACCTTATGAATGTCACGCTGCGAAGTTACAGGCGTCGCTTCACGCCGGATTAGCGACGCGTCCAGCAGCTTGGCAAACTTCGACTGCTCAAGGCTGCCGTCTACAAGTTGCTTCCATACCTTGCGAGCCACAGTCACAGCTGGCTCGCCATGCTTCTTCAGCACGGCGTAAGTGTCACTTGCTGCAGTCCCACTGAAAAGCGATGGATTCCTCTCCAGATCTACACGCATGAATTCGGGTAGATTGTCGAAGGCAAAATATCGATAGAGTGTGCTTCGGCTCATCCCCATCGATTCGGCCATCCGCTTCCTGTCGGGAAATTCCTTCTCCACGCGACGCATCGCCTTGCCGATTTCGTAGTCGGTAAGGTCTTCACGGCTGACGTTCTCGGCCAAAGCTAGCACGGCCATATCTGCATCAGACGCATCCGTAACGAGCGCCTTGATTTCAGGCAGACCCAACACCTGGTGAGCGCGCCAACGGCGTTCCCCAGCAATTAGCTCGTAGTACGCCTCTCCGTTGTCCGGTGTAACTCGTCGAGCCAGAATGGGCTGCATTAGGCCCAGTTCCTTAATGCTCTCGGCAAGCTCAGTGAGACTGCTCTCGTCAAACCTTATCCGCGGCTGCCAGGGATTCGGCCGAATCTTCTCAACCGGAACCGTGCTTGCAGCCCCTTGGGACTCCAGTTCCTGAATCCGAAGCTGCGCCGCACTCAAAGCCGCCATCATTCCTGGCGCAGTCTTCGGACGGTCTGCAATCTGGGGGGCGGCGACTTCCACTTTGATTTCATTAGCCGGAGTCAAATTTGCGGTTTGCTCCAGCATGCGCTTGCGCATATTCATTTACGCATCCTCCCACTTTCCGGCGTAAAACTCATCGACCCAACGGCAATATTCATCGAACGGAATTCGCACACGCTGGAATGTCTTGTTGCTGCCCTCGAACTTACTAATGTCGAACACCGTCGCAAGTGCGAGCGCCCCGTTACTCATCACGGAGCTCGCCGGCACTTCAATAGGGCTCATCCAATCACCATAAGCTCGTTGAACCCAGGAGCGAACAATCGGAGCCGAAGACGCCACGCCATAGTCAACCTTCGAAAGCAGAATGCTCACGAAGTCGTAGGTCTTGTTTCCTTCGATGTTCTTGAAGCTGTCCGCCATATCGGAGAACAGACTCCAGAAAGACACCGAGCTAATAAAGTCGAGACTCTCCGGCACCAAAGGCATCACCATGGCGTCCGCAGCCATCAGCCCGTTAATGGTTAGGTAGGATAGCGAAGGCGCTGAATCCAGCACGATATAGTCGTATTTCTTTCGGAGCGGCTCCAGGCCCTTACGTAACAGGGTCCAGAAGCGATAATTCGCCGACTTGCTTGCCATTGCCGGGATATGAAACTCCGCGGAGAACAAAGATGGATGCGCAGGGATGACATCAACCCCGTCCCAATAGGTCTCCTGAATGACACTCTCGAGGGTAAAGTCGTCAGGGCTGTAGATGTACGGCAGAACGGTGCTTTCCTCGACAATCATCTTTTCGGCATACAGGCCGCACAATTCGGTCAGTGATGCTTGCGGGTCTAGGTCAACCAGTAGTACCTTGCGACCGCGCAAGCTCAGCCCCTGCGCCAGGCACATACTCGAAGTCGTCTTGCAGCTACCACCCTTGAAGTTGGCAGAAATAAGAACGCGACCGTCCGCTTCGCCGTTTCTTAGCAGCGGGGAAGGCCTCACCTGCGAAGCTTGTTGAACCCACTTCCGAGTCTCGGCAAGAGTAAATTGGCGTACGCGCCCATGAAGCTCACCCGCTGGAAGTGTGCTTCCGTCTTTCGTAGCCAAATAATGGAGCCGAGCCCGGTCGATGCCGCACATCT
Organism: Cupriavidus phytohabitans; assembly: GCF_017815025.1. Taxonomy (NCBI): domain Bacteria; kingdom Pseudomonadati; phylum Pseudomonadota; class Betaproteobacteria; order Burkholderiales; family Burkholderiaceae; genus Cupriavidus; species Cupriavidus phytohabitans. The sequence continues at coordinate 5,714 of NZ_JAGIQB010000089.1, read as the reverse complement.
CGGCGACCTGAGTGGAGGTGAACGTCGGCGGACTTTTCCGAGGGCGAGGTGCCAGGATATGTTCGCGAAGTTCCTCAGTTAGCTTTTGCAGCTTCTTCGAAAAGTCACTCATTGAACCAATCGTGACAGTCCGGTCAATCTCGGTTAATTCGCTCTTCACCACCATATTCAACGTTCCATGTGAAATTCAGGATGAAACGTAGAATACGCGACCAACGCGAAAACTTCACGTACTCGTACGCACTTTTGGCAAAAAAGTGACGTCTCAACTGGCTATCTGTGCGGGGTTCGCGGAATCGAGTGAAATAAGTCAGAGCGTAATCCGCTCATAGGAAAGATGGATCTTCCATAAACACAGGCGCTCCGCCCCAATGGGGCAAGGTCACCGCCAATTGTACGAATTCGCGATTCGATGGTTCTTTAGATCGTGCACGCCCTACCATGTCGCTTCTGCTGCATATCCAAAGTCACCAAAATTGTCCGAATCGTAGTCCGGCAAACGCCAAACGCACTTGCATTAACTGCTCTCACCTTGAGACAAGTGGCTACTGGGGCACGACAACTCCCTTCCGCAGCATGGTTCGTACAATTTTGGTCACTTTGCCTGGCAGTTAGAGATCCTTGATCGTACAAATCTGGTGACCTTAGCGGTTACTCCGCTATCCCGGACAGACGATTCTGAACCGTTCGTGCTCGCAATGACTGGTCAGTTCGAGCGAATACTGCTCAACTGCGAACAATTTTTGTGACCTTACTCCATCACAAGGTCGGAAACGGCCCCTGGAGCGCAGAAATACAAATCCAGTGACCATGGGTCGCCCAAACTGCCCACAACTCCTTGCCTCGCAAGGCTTCCGCGGATTCCAACAATCTTTGTGACCTTGGTGGACAATTCCAGTTACCTTGCATGGCCTCAGAGTCCGCAGCCCAAGAAACCGGGGCCAAATCCGGTTACCTTGCGGCCACATCTAGTGACCTTACCCGACAAAATCGGCGACCTTTGGGCTCCAAAATGTGACCTTTCCACTCTAAGTCATTGATTTAATGAAGAGGCCCCCGCTTCTTGTAAGTGATGTTCTGTTCCTAAAAACAAAAAACCAACCTACCCCATACCATGGGACAGGGAACCGAGCCTTCGAAACCCACTAAAGTCACCGACATTGCTTGGCCAAACACCGGTAACCTCGGTACAGTAGCTGTAGCACCATCCCCCTAGGCCTTAGGCAGGCAAAGTCACAAGAAATGGTTTGACATTTCGACCTTTCCCCTGCAACCTTCCTGCCCGAAGGAGGGAAGTGGTATGGAAAGCGCGTCGCAACAGTTAGCCTTGACTCTATTCGAGGACTTCGCCCCTCGAGGCCAGAGCGTCACGGAAGCGCCAAAAGATTTGGGCTTCCGCCGCAGCAATGCTTTCGTCAAAATCATCGACCTAAGTCTGGCAGGCCGTCGCCTCATCGATGTTGCTTACTTCCTTGTCGCTGAAGACCAGGAAGTCCGGCGCGAATACCGGGTTGATGTCGGATTGTTCAAGTGGCTCCTAGCAACAACGAGCAACAACCGACGCCACCTCAGCAAGCTCGTTCGCGAAGCCCAGAAAGCCGCTATCGAGCTTAATGAGATCGATGTCGAAGACCCTTCCAAAGATCGATGGGGTGCAGTGCCCCTAATGGGCTCAGCATTCATCGAAAAAGGGGAGTTCATCTTTGAGCTTCCCGAACGGCTACAGCGCGCTATCAAGAACCCCAAATCCTCCCACTTTCTGAGCTTACGCTACGTATTCAAGTCGGTGCACTCTAAGGTTCTGTACGACCGACTGCAACAATTTATGGTTGAGGGCATCACCCCTTGGTTCGAGGTTCAAGCCCTGCGTGCTTGGCTAGAGTGCGAGAAAAAAACCTACGACCTCTTCAAACACTTCCGCAGTAAAGTCCTCGAGGTAGCCATCTCCGAAATTCGCGAAGTGACCGGACTCCACATTGAGATGCTTACGCTTAACGTGCCCGGCTCAAAGAAAATCGGCCAAGTCCGATTTCGATTGAACGCTACCGAACAGCCCAACGAGCAAAAAACTGCGTTCATCGTGCTTCGAAATGTCTACGAGACGCTGCACAAAGAGTTCGCGCTCAACCAGTCCGAATTCAACGAAATTATTACGAACCGCGACGTGTACAACGACGAGCGAATCCACCAGGCCATGGAGTACACCCGCCACAACGTGAAAGTTGGCAAGGTGAAGGTACGAGCAGGTGGTTATTTCATGAAGGCCCTTCGCGAGGGCTACCTGCTTGGTGAACTCGACAAGCAGATCCATCATCAGTCGGCCATTGCAGCGTCAACTCGTAAGGCTGCTGACCAGGAGATGGCCGAACGTGAAGCCCGCGTGAAGGCCGCCGGTGCCGAGCGCGACCAACGAGAAGCTGATTTGGGTTGGGAAGCCTACAATAAGCTCTCCCCTGAGCAGCAATCGGACATGACTGCGGAGTTTTGTCAGTCTCAGGCGGCCAAGCTTCTTGCACGAAGACTTAAGCTTGAGTCCTTGAACGTGCACGAGCATATCAATGAGCCGAATGTTCGGAGCACATTTGGAGGCTTTGTGGCAAGTCGCGTGCACAAGGCAGCGAAGGCCGCAAAACGAGTAGGCGCTGCAGCCTCAGCAAGTCTGATCTGAGCACGAGCAGGCCCTCTCACGGCAACCGAATGCGTCCAGAATCCAACCTCGCGCGCACCAAAACCCGTAGTTGTTCGATCGCCATTTGTGCAGTTCCCGACGACCGTCGCGATTGAGTTTACGGTGCTGATAAGGGGGCAGCAGCGGCGATGGTCATCGCCGGCAACTCTTCAATGCGGGCCTCGGCCAGTGCTTTCCTGCAGCGCATCAGATTGGTCGCGTCACACGGCAGGCGCGGCGCCACTACTGCCGATCGCTCTCTCGCTTGCGCCGGCTGGATTACGGCAGCGGCCAGTCCGCTCGCTACTCTGTCCATCTCGATAAGCCAGGCACTCGCCTGCTCATGCGCGAGAGAGCTTCGCCGGCCGTTAGCGTCGGTGATCACGATGGATGCTGAATCGACTTCGTAGGTCGTTCCGTCGGACGCTGAAACCCGTTTGCCTCGGTACCTATCGACAAGGGTAGCAATTTGCTGCTGCTCTTGCGTGGCCCGGAGGGGCGCTGTATCGTCGGCACAAACACGGCGGCCTCAAATCTGAAGTGCAACACCTTGCCATTTGGTAAGGTGGTAAGTGAGTCGCCAGCACCGTCTGTACCGTTCAGTAGAGTGGCGCCAAAGTAGTTCCCACCAAATGATGATGGGAACTACTTTGTCACAGTCACAGGAAGTACCAACCGCCGGCAGTCGCAAAGGCCGACCGAACCACAGCGAGGAATTCAAGCGGCGGTTAGCAGCCGCCGCGTGTGAGCCGGGTGTCTCGGTATCGAAATTGGCGCGCGAGCACGGCATCAACGCGAACATGCTGTTCACCTGGCGCCGACGCTATCGAATGGAGCAGCGCCAGGACGACGCCGCGGTGTTGTTGCCGGTGACCGTTGAACACCCAAGCTCGCCACTCGGTCCGATGCCAATGAGTCCGGCCGCTGCGGTTTGCGAGCCGACGCCGCCGCACGGCGCCATTGAGATCCGTTTGGGCCGAGCGGTGATTCGCATTGAAGGGTCAGTCGACCCGACCACGTTGCGTACGGTACTGGACCGTTTGACGCCATGATCGGGTTGCCGGCGGGAACACGCATCTGGATCGTTGCAGGCGTGACCGACATGCGCTGTGAATTCAACGGGCTCGCAGCGAAGGTGGAGGCGACTCTGCAGGAGAGCCCATTCTCCGGCCATGTCTTCGTCTTCCGCGGCAGGCGCGGCAACGTCATCAAGGTGTTGTGGTCGACGGGCTTTGTTTGCTCTCGAAGCGCCTGGAGCGTGGGCGTTTCGTCTGGCCGCAGGCCGACAGCGGCAAGATCCATCTGACGCAAGCGCAGTTGTCGATGCTGCTGGAGGGGATTAACTGGAAACAGCCCGAGCGCACCTGACCGCCACTGTCGGTGTTGTAAACCTTGCGGCATGTGCGTAAACTGCCGCGCATGCCAATCGACCCCAGCGACCTTCCCCGACGATATTGAGGCCCTGAAGGCCTTGGTGTTGGCACAGCGGGAATCGATCGCACTCATGGAACGGGCCTTGGCGGTCCGCTCCATGGAGATCGAGCAGCTAAATCTGCAGATCTCAAAACTAAGGCGGATGCAGTTTGGCCAGAAGTCCGAGAAACTGGATCGACAGATTGAACAGCTCGAGACCAGACTGGAAGATCTGCTGGCCGAGGAAGGTGCGGCTGACACCGAAGCCGATCCGCAGGCAACCCCTCCTCTCCGGAAGAAAGCGGTACGCAAGCCGTTGCCGGAGCACTTGGAGCGGGAGGAACGCATTCTCGAGCCCGAGAACGAAGCCTGTCCAGAGTGCGGCGGAAAGCTCAAGCCGCTGGGCGAGGACATCTCGGAGCAACTCGATATCATCAGCAGTTCATTCAGGGTGATTCGGCAGGTGTGGCGCAAGAAGGCCTGCGCCTGTTGTGATGCATCGTCCAGGCTGAAGCGCCAAGCCGGCCGATTGAGCGCGGCATTGCCACGGCGGGGCTGCACGCTCACATTCTGGTTGCCAAATACGCTGATCATCAACCGCTGTACCGCCAAGCCGCGATCTATGCCCGGCAGGGCGTCGATCTGGAGCGCACGACCATGGCTCGCGGGGTCGGCGCTTGTGGTGCTCTGGTACGCCCCCTGGTCGAGGCTTTGCACCGATACGTGATGATGCCCGGCAAGGTTCACGCGGACGACACGCCGCTGCCGGTACTTGCGCCAGGTAAGGGGCAGACCAAGACGGGAAGACTATGGGCCTACGTGCGGGACGATCGCGCATCGGGTTCGGATGCTGCGCCTGCGGTCTGGTTCGCCTACACACCCAATCGCCAGGGCCAACATCCCCAAGCACATCTGGCCGGCTTCCGTGGCATCCTGCAGGCAGACGCGTAGCGGGCTTCAACGCTGTTTTTACCGACGGCAGTGTTCGCGAGGTAGCTTGTATGGCCCACGCGCGCCGTAAGGTGCACGATCTGCATGTCCGCAAGGCAACGCCTACCACCACAGAGGCATTGCGCCGGATCGGCGAGCTCTATGCCATCGAAGCGGAAATCCGGGGTAAGCCAACTGCAGTGCGTCAACAGGTGCGGCAGCAAAGATCCCGGCCCCTACTGGACAGCTTCGAAGTGTGGTTGCGAGAGCGGCTATTGACGCTCTCGACGCAGTCGGAAACGACCAAGGCCATCAATTACATGCTGAACCAGTGGCAAGCACTAATCTGCTACTGTGATGATGGCCTGGCAGAGATAGACAACAACATCGCAGAGAATGCGCTGCGTGGTGTCGCGTTGGGTCGGAAGAATTTTTTATTCGCCGGCGCCGACAGTGGCGGCGAGCGTGCGGCCGCCATGTACTCGCTCATTGGGTCCTGCAAACTCAACGGCATCGATCCCGAGGCGTATCTGCGTCACGTCTTGGCCCACATCGCCGATCATCCGGTCAACCGGATCGACGAACTCCTGCCGTGGAACGTCGCCACTCAACTGGCGTTGCAAGCCTCTAGGGAAATGCTGAATAAATCAGTGCGCGAGTCATCGCGGGATTGGGTGAGTGCGTTGTCATAGTCATGTCCATG